>CAYGFJ010000045.1:0-9026 GCA_964349115.1 uncultured Francisellaceae bacterium | reverse complement strand
GAATATGAATGAATCGCGATAATAAGATCAATAACAAACAGACTGGATTGCTCCATCCCGCCACATGAATCAGTGCATATTTTTTTTTAAACAGGCATTGCCATAAAAAACAGGCCGCTTTAATACCTGAAACAGGCAATACTGCAAAATGTTTAGGTAATTCTAAACCCCATGATTGAGTGGCATTTTCTTTCAAAAAGAGGACATCTATTTGACCCGCCCACAGTGGAACAATGGCATTAATAATACCGAGAATATAGGGGGCTGGCTCAATAAAAAGCATCAGCACCTTTTTTTTCGGGTTTTCCTGAATTTTCATCTTATTATTTCACCACTTCCTGATACACTTTTACAAGAGCCTCTGCATGATGTTTCCAAGTAAAATGCTTCAAAACAAATTCTCGCCCCCGCTCTGCAATTTTTTGCATGGATGTTTGCTCTGTAAAAACTCTTTTTAACAAAAAGGCCAAATCTTGCACGTCCTCTGGCTCCATCAGCAGTCCCGTTTGTTCATGTTGAATAAAAGTTTGCGCCCCTTGTCCTTTTACTGCAAGGGTTAATAGTCCATGGGCCATGGCCTCTAAATAGACAATCCCAAAGGCTTCGCGATAAGAAGGTAAGCAAAATACGTCTGAACTCAATAAGTGTTGGTATACTTTATCATGAGAACAGGCACCCATAAATTGAATGTGATGGCTTAATCCAAGCGTCACAACCAGTTCCTCTAGTTTTTTTCTTTCATTGCCGTCACCGATAATGGTCAAGGACCAATTTTTTATGCCTTGGCGACTCAGTTCTGCCAAAGCTCGAATGGTAATGTCAATGCCTTTGCCCTCGACAAGATTACTAACGCTAATCAACCGAAGCGGTTCTGACCAAATATTTTGGGGCAGACTCAGAAGGGTTGGAGAAAACCGAAATCCATTATAGACGATTCGAAAATGGTCGGATTTTGGCAATCGTTGACCAAAGTGCTCTGCTAAAGGCTGGCCCACCATGACAACACGGTCTGCCTGTATCAATGTGCGATCAATCATGCGCCCTGCATGTCCTCTCCACATTCGCGGACAGGTGTCGATGCCATGAACGGTGACGACCGTTGGAACATGCATTTTCTTGCCGGCGTGTACTGCGGCGATGCCACAAATTTCAGTGTGGGCATGAATGACATCATAGTGCGATTGGCGAAGCATTTTCTGAATGAGGGACGTTAAGGTATGAAGATAAATCCAGTTAGACAGAGCACGAAAATAATGTCGCGGAATGGAAAGAGGGCGCTTTACGATAATTTTTATATCTGCCGGAAATTGGGAGAAATGAATTACATTTCTTTTTGGACGCCATGACTGAGTGAGCAAGATATCCACTTCATTTCCAGATGCTCTCAATGCTTGAATGGCGTCCCAAATATAACTTCCTTGTTGGTCTTCGGGAGAGCTCGGAAACCAGGGCGTGACCCATAATATTTTTAATGACATCGCTGTTAATCTCGTAAAAACCGTGCTAATAATTTGCCGCTGTAACTCAATGGGAAAATTTCCCTTCCGGGTAATCCAATAATCTCTCCGCCCATTTTCTTTTTGAATGCGGCGACACCTGGATTATTGATCTCATCAATCCCCTCCAGATCATATAATTTACATCCGTGATTACAGCCCCATTCTATGACCTTCCACTGCAATAATTCCCCCACGCGTTCTTTAGAATAATTTCGATCTACCCCTCCCCACATATAATGCAAATTTTCACCAGATCGTAATATATACGCACCGCCACAAATTTCCCCGCTGACCTTAGCGACAAAAAGAAACGCCTTTACACCCGTATGCGTCCCGTTTTTTAATAGATAAAGTAAAAAATCCACAGATCCTTTCAGACTAAATTTTTTAGTATCGCTAATCTGCTGGCACAGGCTAAAAAATTCCGTAACACTTTGCTCAAGCACAGTGCATTCCACATGGACATTTCTCTTTTCAGCACTTCGTACACCGTATCGCCACTGCTTATCCAAATTGCTCCATAAGTTTTCTTTCCCAACACTCAAATCAATCCAAATCGTATGCCGTGCAGCGTTATCAGCATTCAATCGCTCCCATGCCATGGTGACACAGATCATAAATCCGGAGTCTTTTAGTTGCGCAAAAAAGGCTTGCTCAATCTCTTTCCAGTGTGGATTTGCAGGCCCTTGTGGAATCCAAGCGACTTTTTTAATGGGGCCAACGCCACGCAGTTCAAATCGAATTAATCCAATAGGCTTGCCATTTTGACATGCCGCCCATCGCTGATCTTCAATTCCTTCAATTTCTTTTCTAGCGTTTCCCCATAAAGCAGACTGTAGCGGGTGACCCCCAATTTCCGCTAAAAGAGTATCCCATTCATTTGGAGAAAAATTAGATTTCCACTCTATAGAGCTACTGTTTGACATCAGAATTTATGCTTAGTATTTGTAATTATTTTACATCGTCTTGAGATAATGGCCGAGGGAAGCCCATTCACTTTTCCTAGTCGCAGTACTTTCCACGTTGGATCATTTTCAAAAACATCCAAACAAACACAATTGTGGTAGACAATTAACGGACGTTGTTCTTTAAAATCACCTCTTTTTATTTTCCCCAGAAGAGCGTGTGCAAAACTCTTTACTAGAGGTTCGTTAAATGGGTTAAACATATAAAATATACTGCCTTCTTTCAACATGCTTTGATGATGTGCTTCCCCTGTCAAAATTTCCACTTGTAGATAACAGTGTAGGCGAGATCTTGTAAATTCAGCGACTTCCGAATAGACCTCAATTCCGATTAACTTATTTTTTATACCCTTGCTAAGCCACCAGTTAATGACCCTACCTTTACCGCAGCCAACATCTACCAAGACATCCGCTGGACTGATGGATACATGAGAAAACATCTTTTCTAAAGTATCGTATTCAGTGCTTGTTGTATTGGCATATCCTCGCGTCGCATCTGTATTATTTATTGGAACACCTAAATATTTTCCGCCATATCTCAAGTCTAAAATAGCGTTTTTTAAACATTGGATGACCCTTTGAGGCCTCAGGAACACTACTTTAAATGTATGTTTTAAAGATGAGATCAAATCGGATGCCTTCGTATTGGTAAAAAACAAGAGTGATGATTCTATCACTTGTCATCATTCCTTTGGCAATATAGCCATAACGCTTTTCAGAGCATGTAAAGCGTTCTTTATTCCACTGTCACGCTTTTGGCAAGATTGCGGGGCTGATCAACGTCAGTGCCTCTGAGCACTGCAACGTGGTAGGCCAAGAGCTGCAGGGGAATGCTGGCAAAGAGCGGATACAGCAAAGGATTGCCGCTTTGAGGTAAAGGGATGCATTGGGCTTGGGCTGAGCGTGGGACTTTGTCCACTTCACCGAGTACAAAAAGCTGGCCACCACGGGCAGCGACTTCTTCAATGCCAGCACGCACTTTGTCTTGGAGGGGGTCAGACGGCATGAAGACAATGACAGGCATGTCTTCATCGACCAGTGCCAATGGGCCATGCTTGAGTTCACCAGCGGCATAGGCTTCTGCGTGAATGTAGGAGACTTCTTTCATTTTTAAAGCAGCTTCCATCGCCAACGGATAATAGGGGCCACGACCGAGAAATAAGGCGCTGGTCGACTGTTGAAAAAATTCAGCCAAGATTTTTATTTTTGAATCTAAACCCAAGACTTCATTGATGAGACTAGGCAAGTGATCCAACTCATTGATGGCAAGTAAGGGCTGGCCTTTTAATTGAGTGAAGATCATCGTCAATAGAAACAGCCCCAAGAGCTGAGCGGTAAAGGCTTTGGTGGAGGCCACACCGACTTCCACGCCGGCACACATCAAAAATTTTAAATCAGACTCCCGAATCAAAGTGCTGGTCGGCACATTGCAAATGGCCAAACTACTGAGGTAACCCAATTTTTTTGATAGGCGTAAAGCCGCCAAAGTATCCGCCGTTTCTCCAGACTGAGAGATAGCAATAAAAAGGCAGTTTTTTGGTGTCACACTGGTGCGATACCGGTATTCACTCGCGATTTCAACATCGCAGGGAATGCCAGCCAAACCCTCCAGCCAGTATTTTGCGGTGAGACCCGCGTTGTAACTGGTTCCACAGGCCACAATTTTGATGTGTTCGACTTGGGGCAAGATTGTAGGCGCATCAACGCCAAAGCTTTCGATGGAGACGCGATCATGCAAGACATATTGGGACAAAATATCGGCCACCACACGAGGTTGTTCAAAAATTTCCTTTTGCATAAAATGTTTAAACTGGCCTTTACGTGCAGCGTCATCGTTCATGGTGAGCTCTTCAGTGGGGCGTGAGACTGCTTCACCCTGATTGAAAATGGCAATGGAAAAACGTGAAATCTCTGCCACATCATTTTCTTCCAAATAAATAAACTGACGGGTGACTGGCAACAACGACAGGCTGTCGGAGCCCACAAAATTCTCTTCAATCCCCACCCCTAAAACGAGAGGAGAGCCTTTGCGGACAGCGTAAAGATGATCACGAGAATCCAAATGCATGATCAAAAGGGCATAAGCCCCTTTCAAATTGGGCAAAACCGATTCAATGGCTTTACGCGGGTCAGGGCATTTGACTAAGGCCAAACTGACCAAATGCGCAATGACTTCAGTGTCAGTCTCAGAGGTAAATTCAACGCCCTTTTTGAGTAACTCGGCTTTCAATTCAGCATAATTCTCGACGATGCCGTTATGAGCAACCATGATTTTGCCAACAACATGGGGGTGGGCATTTTCTTCTGAAGGCTTACCGTGTGTGGCCCAACGCGTATGGGCAATGCCAATCTTGGCGTGGAAAGATTCTTCATCCACTCGGGCGGCCAGCATCGCAACTTTGCCGACGGCGCGAACGCGTTTGTAGGTGTGATCCGCCCCAATAACAGCCAGGCCAGCGGAGTCATACCCGCGATATTCCAAACGTTTTAAGCCTTCCAAAAGAATGGGCACAACATTTCGTTCCGCAATGGCTCCGACAATTCCACACATGGTGTTCTCCTATTTAACGAGACCGGTATTCTAACACGGCTTCTTCATTTTTTTGTTTGCGAGCAGTTTTTTTGGTTCTGTCGCAAAAGTGGCTTTTGAAAGCGGCCTCGCTTATAATCTTCGGCCACTCATCATAAGCCTCCCCCACGATGCCACAGTATTTTGTCAAAACCTTCGGCTGTCAGATGAACGAATACGACTCGCAAAAAATGCGGGATCTTATGGAGTCTGAATTTTCTTACACCCGCACTGACGATGAGCATGCGGCAGATTTTTTGATTTTGAACACCTGCTCCATCCGCGAAAAGGCGGAGGACAAAGTGTATGACCAACTGGGTCGTTGGCGAAAAATCAAGGCGAAGAAGCCTGATTTGTTGATTGCAGTGGCGGGTTGTGTCGCAAGTCAGGAAGGGGCCAATATTATAAAACGTGCGCCTTTTGTTGACATTGTGATTGGCCCCCAGACGATTCACCGCTTGCCTCATCTTATCCGTGAACGCTTGGCCGGCAAAATGGGCCAAGTGGACATCAGCTTCCCGGAAATTGAAAAATTCGACCGTTTGCCTGAACCGCGCGCCGAAGGGGTCAAAGCGTATGTGTCCATTATGGAGGGCTGCAGCAAATACTGCAGCTATTGCATTGTGCCTTACACACGCGGCGAGGAAGTCAGCCGTCCTTTTGACGATGTCTTGATTGAGGTGGCAAAATTGGCTGAATTGGGTGTGAAAGAAGTGACCCTTTTGGGCCAAAACGTCAATCATTATCTGGGGAAGATACGCGACGGCAGCACCGCTGATTTGGCAATGTTGATTGCTTATGTCAGCGAAATAGAAGGCATTGGCCGCATTCGCTTTAGCACCTCCCACCCTGTCGAATTCTCAGAGGCTTTGATTGCTGCCTATCGCGATATTCCTAAATTGGCCAATCACTTACACCTGCCCGTTCAAAGCGGATCTGATCGCATTTTAGCGATGATGAAACGCGGACACACGGCTTTGGAATACAAAAGCAAAATTCGAAAATTGCTGAAAGTACGCCCAGACATTTCCATTACCACTGACATTATTGTGGGCTTCCCCGGTGAAACTGACGCTGATTTTGAAGCCACAATGAAGTTGGTCGAAGACATGCATTTCGACAATTCTTTCAGCTTTATTTACAGCCGTCGTCCAGGCACCCCCGCTTCGGACTATCCTGATGACATTTCAATGGATCTTAAAAAAGAACGCTTGAATCGCTTGCAAGCCAAAATCAACGCCCAGATGAATGCCATCAGTGAAGCCATGTTGGGCACCACCCAGATGATTTTGGTCGATGGCCCCTCCGCCAAAGATGCAAAAGAATTGGCCGGCCGCACCGAGAACAACCGTGTCGTTAATTTTGTGGGAGATTCACGACTGATTGGCCAATTTGTGCCAGTGGTCATTACAGAGACCACGCCCTATAGTTTGCGAGGAAGATTGTCATTGTAAAGGGGTGGTCCTGTTTGATATGATGCTGCGCTCAAAAAAACCATAAGGAAACCTCTCATGAAACACACCCTCATTCAACTCTCAGTCCTCACAATGGCCATGAGCTTGTCTACGATGATGTATGCTGATGACTCCACTATTCCCACCACAAAACCTGGCCTTGCTGTCAGTCTCACAGGGATGTATTTGGAGCCAGATGCCAACAATTTGACGTATGCCATTTATACCACCCCTTTGCCTTTGCCTGCGCCCAATTGGTCTCAGCAAACGGTTGAGCCTGGCTTCAGCCCAGCATTTGACTTGGGCCTTCAGTACACTTTGGCGGATGGCAATGATCAAGTGAATGTGGACTGGTTACACCTCAGCACCAGCAATTTCAATTCAATCGGCCCTGCTGCCTCGGGCGATTCGATCGCACCTCCTTATTATTTTGGACCTGACGCTCAGTCCTTGGTCGATTCAGCAGCCAATAGCACGGTCCAGTTTAATGTGGATGACGTCAATCTGTCTTTTGGCCATTTGGCCAATGTCACCAATCATATTCAAATCGAGCCTTTTTTTAGTATTAATACTGCAGAGCTCAAAGAAGATATCAATACGAATTTTACAGGAAAAGATGGAACTGCCAATCATTATGCCTATTCCATTACGACGACCAATGACTCACAATTTACAGGCATTGGCCCTCGTATTGGCTTGAATGGCAGCTATTTTGTGACGAACCATCTTGCTGTCAATGCTGAATTTGCGGCATCAATCTTGGCGGGCTCGATGCAAACCAATTCTACTTTTTATTCTTATGATGCTCGTCCTGGTACCAATAACAATGTCACGACAACCCTTGCAGACACAACGCAAACCCAATTGGTGCCTGAAGTGGACAGCAATATCGCAGTGTCTTACACCATCCCCTTCAACACAGCGGGTTCAAATTTGAATATTGCGGTGGGTTATTTATTCGAAGCTTACATCAATGGCATTCACCAAGTGGTTCCCACCGCCCTGGTCAACAATGCATTCAACAACGGCACCATCGCCATTGAGACAGAAGGCCAAGTGAACAGCGATCTCACCATGAACGGGCCCTATTTGAAATTGGCGTATACGTTCTAAAAAATTGCTTGATATTCGACTAGCCCCGTCTTAGAATGGCGCTTTGTTAAACAATATCTTGCATTGTGAATATCTGCGTTGATGAAAGTGGATGTCTAGGGTTTGACTTTACAAAATCAAGAACCTCTCGATACTTTGTTCTAACAGCGCTCGTGTTGTCATCCAAGCCAGTTTTTTCAAAGATTGAGAGGGCCGTAATTCGAACATTAAAAAACAAATACAAATCACAAACAGTACTTTCCCTCAAGGAATTAAAAGGGCATGAAGCCAGCCTCTCAGTCAAAAAATACTTTTATCACCAAATTAATACAATTGAGAATTGGGCCGTCTACAGTATTGTTGCAGATAAGCAAAAGTGGCTGGGGCGCTATGATCTCGCAGATAAATCTGAATTTTATGACCTGATGTTGTTAACACTTCTTCAAAATATCCCCCTTCACTCTTCAAGCCATTCAACGCACCTTGTGTTGGATCAATCTAAAAATAAATACATGAAGGAAAAGCTGACCAGAAGATTAGCCGTTATTGCTGGTGAAAACCAAAAGCCTCTGATCATCGCTCATCTGCAATCACACCATGAAAAACTCTTACAGGCGGCAGATGTGTTTTGTTCTGGAATTGCCAAAAAATATGAACACAATAATTTAGATTGGTATCACTGTTACCAAAATAAAATAGCTTTTGAGAAATTAGTATAAAAAAGACGATCCCTTTTATGCTTACCCCCCACATCATTGCGTCAACCAAAGGCAGGCGCTCCATTGAGGCACATAAAAGGATTTACTCGTCTTGAGCGAATAGTACCACAACGATTTACCTTCTGTCAAAAGCTGAGATTTTATATAATGTGAGCTCATCTTTGTTTTATGGCTTCTTGTGACATTACATACTTCTGCCCCTGCCACCTTAATGCTGCTTGGCGAACATGCAGTTCTTCATGGAAAACATGCGATTGTTGCGGCGGTGGATCAGCGTTTGCATGTGTATTTAACACCGAGGAAAGACGCTGTTATTTCGATTGAGTCCGCTTTGGGGCATTATGAATCCTTGTTGGATCAGCTGACTGTGGAAGCGCCGTTTACTTTTGTGCTCTCAGTGATTCATAGGTTTGCGCAGGGACAGATGAAAGGGTTTGATCTTCGTATTGACAGTGAATTTAGTTCGACCATAGGGCTGGGATCATCTGCGGCGGTGTTGGTCGCAACAGCGGCAGCAGTGATGCGGTATTGGAAAGTAGAAGGTGATCTCTTTGAAACATGCTATCGCAGTTTGATTGAAGTGCAAGGGCGTGGATCTGGGGCGGATTTGGCGGCGGCTATTCAGGGTGGAATTGTTCTTTTCAAGGGCGCAAACCCCCTCCGACTCCCCCTTGTCAGGGGGAGAGGCCCCACCATCGAATCTATAAGGGAGCCTCCCTCCCTGACAG
>CAYGFJ010000044.1:0-9165 GCA_964349115.1 uncultured Francisellaceae bacterium | reverse complement strand
TTGCTTGCCCGTCTGATTGCAAACATGAGGAGCCCTACATCATGAACGACGTCATTTCTTTAATGCTGGCTCGATATCCCTGTCAGAGCGCCAATGACTACCATAATGCATTGAAGGAAATCATCCAGGAAATTGCCTTACTCGGCCTCTGGCGTTCAAAATTTTTTGAAAAAGCTGCTTTTTATGGGGGAACGGCATTGCGCATCCTCTACGGACTCGATCGTTTTTCTGAAGACCTGGACTTCTCCCTTTTGAAACCCAACCCTCATTTTCGCCTGACTCCTTATTTGTCAGCCGTCAAAGCCGAGTTAGACAGCTTTGGTTTTCAAGTCAGCATCGATGAGAAAACCAAAAAATCAGACAGCACCATTCAATCTGCCTTTATCAAAACAGGCACCCAGGGCTTGCTGCTGGACATCAAAGTACCCCCTCAGATCAGCGCGCGTATTCACTCGATGCATCTGCTTAAAATCAAGTTGGAAATTGACATCGACCCTCCTGCTGGGTTTGAAACCGAAGTCAAATATCTGTTGCAACCTATCCCTTTTAGCGTCAACACCTATGCGCCTTCTGACCTTTTCGCAGGCAAAATTCATGCCCTGTTATGCCGCCCCTGGCGAGGTCGTGTCAAGGGTCGCGACTGGTATGATTTTGTGTGGTATCTGGGCCACAACATCCCAGTTCATCTCTCCCATCTCCAAAATCGATTGATTCAAACCAATGCCTGGCCTCAAGACAAAATGCTGACCGCAGCTGATTTACACACTCTGCTCATCCAAAAAATAGACCACATCGATTTCAAAGCTGCCCAGCAGGAAGTGGCCCCTTTCCTGAAAGACCCTCACTCCGTCGCCCTCTGGTCGCCTGATTTCTTCAAAACACTGACAAAAAAAATTCAAGTTCTGTCATCCTGAGTTCTGCAGTTGGCCATTGTTCTCAGATGATCTATCCTTCTGGCGGAGGAGAGCTGGGGTGGCGGGGACATAACTCAATGTGTGGATTTCAGCCTCTGGGCGCGGGAACTTTTGCGCTCTCACGCGCTTTGTTGATTGCGCTAAGCGTAGCCTGGAGCGGCGGTGCTGTTAAATATATTCTGGCATATTGAAGTATGCATTCGTCATTTTGGCCCGTCAAGTCTGTAAAGACCGCCTCGGACAGACAATTGCTTAAAAATGCCTTTGCCAAACCAACGCTCTCAGACGAAACAGAAGTAAGCAAAGCTAGCATATCTGTTATTTCCTGAGGCCTGGCAGGCACAACAGAGGCAGAGGCATTCAAAAAAGGCAAAGGCATTGGCACCCATTCGCTCGCTATGGTCGGTCCAACAGCAGCTGTGCCTTCGGCACCACCCCTACCTACATCCAACAGGGAATTCACACGAACCGCCTCCGCAAATAATGCCAGATTTTCAGTGTGCTTCTTCAAAATTTGAGTCAACAATGCGGATTCAGAAACAACCCCACCCTTCATCGCTCCACCCGCGCTTGGCACTTTTGCAGGAGGCCGGGCTTGTTCTGCTTCTAGCTGGCTATAAAAAGTGGGCATCCTTTCCTTTATCAGCAGCATAAAAAAAGTGGCTATAAACGTCTGAGCCTGTGACTGAAAGGAGTATCCAGGAACTTCTGCAGGCGGCGCAACAGGGCCACCGCCTCCTGGTCGAGCAAGAACAAAGTGGCGATTGTATTGCGCCTTTATTGCATTCAATAAATTCAAATATGAACCAGAATACAAAGCCGAAGCCCTTTGCAAGGCTGGAATTGCTCCATACAATGCATCAGCTGAATCAAATGCTTCTGCTCCAGCTGTAAAAACATGCTCTAAAAACTGATGAAAATAACCGAAAAGCTCCGGAGGAAAGCTGTCAGGCCTGGCATCACTCTGAAGTTTGCAATAAAACTTCATAAACGCCTGCACATCAGTTGACTCATACCGTACATCACCTAATTTAAACGGTATATCAGCGTGCATAAAGTCCTTGAAATCGACTCCTCGTGAAGAAAATTTTTCTCGCACAATCAGCGCCTGCGTCATTTCATTCATTTTGACTGCAGGGTGATTCCATGGTGCAAAAGGAAGGATCGGAATAACTTTTTCTCCCCGGTGCAGACCTTCTGAATAGCAGTGTGCTATATAACAGCACGCCGCAAACGACATTTCTAAAGAAGAGCTTATGAATAATGCTAAAGACCCTGCGCGTGCCAGATAGTTGATCGTAACAAAGGCCTGTAAAATATATTTGTCCGAATCCGTTAACGCTGTCTTTTTTGCAATTTTCAGATAGAAATCCCTCCAAGTGAGCATCATAATCGCCCAATAAGGATACACGATCGGATCAGAACCCACGTGCCAGGAGTCCCCCGAGAATCGTTTCGAGTACTGCGTATAAGCCTGATTTAATAAAGTTTGACACTCTCCACTATCCTTCAAAAGCATTTCAAAAAACAGACCCTGCAACTTTGAGGATAAATCGGTAAACTCTAACAAGTTTTTTTTCACAAACCAAATGTGTTCATTAGGGTTCTCAAAGCACATCAATTTTCCTGTTGGTGCGCTACTTGGTGCACTAATAAAGTGAAAATGATACATACTCAGCAATGTCTCGCGAAAAAATACTTGAAAGAGCTTGCGCTGATCCCTTTGCAAAAATGCTCCAATAAACTTCTCCCGATGATCCTCTGAGGAGGGGCTCCAGGTTTTCAAAGCCCATTTGAGCAAAGAAATACCAATTTTGCTGGCAGAGTCACCCTTATCTCGAACACGATACACATCCTCCCAACACAACAACGTTAATCCTCCATAAAACAAATGGGTGTACGTAAACCTAGGATCTTCAGCTTGGAGATTCACTGCTATTTTTAAAAGATGAACCACAAAATCCACATTCCCATGCTCCAGCATACCTTGCAAATGCTTCACATTGAGCTGCTGCAATAAGGTCAGTATCCTTGACTTTCCATGTATTTCCTCATATTGAGTCAGCACCCTGGGGTCTGATTGCAGGCACATCCAATCCAAGAGATATGAGGAATCAGGCTGGGCAAATATAGCTTTTGCCGCTTCTGCTCCAAGAATCTTGATATACATCTCTACATACAGCTCTGGTTGAACACTTTTCTTTATTGCTTGAAAACAGCTTACCAACTCAACCTTCTCTAACAAGCTCTTTTTTACGCCATCCTCCAATCTCGATGCTGCCAATAACTTAAAAAAATCCACTGAGAAAATAGATGGAAAGTGATCAGGATGCACATTCTCTATAACAAAATTGACCAAGCACTGTAGCGTTTCAGGGGACTCAAAGGCGCTCTCAGGAATTTTTGGAAAAAAGTCTTTTGATAACTTTGCAGGCGTACCATCTGCGCGCTGCAGAGTTTCACGCAGCGCATTGAGACAAAAGCTGAGAGCATTTTTATCCCCATATTGTATTGCTAAATCTATGAGCAGAACACTTCCACGAGAAAACATCTCTGCTGTTTTTGGACATCCCTCAGCACTTAAAAAATCGAAACTAAAGCGGACAGTAGCGCGCTCAGAGCTAGGGCTAATCAAGTACCACACACCCTCTGCAGTACACCTGGTGAGGTTTTTCCAGATAATTTTGATAGGAGCAGCAACACCAACATCAACACCAACACCAACAGGAACATCATCAACAACAACAGCAGCAGCAGCCATCATGGTCTCCTTGTTGGTCAGAACTCCACACGCCCATGTGTAAAGTTACGGGCGCATTTTACAATTTAAATTATTAAATTGCAATATTTTATTAAAAATAATTTAAAAGCAAAGGAGTCGCAATTTCTTCACGCATGAGGGGGGATCGCATCATTGCAATTCAAAAGTGAAGCTGCTTGAATGTGAGCTCCATTTTTTTGAGGACTGGTCATGAAGCGTAGTATTTCCACTTTCGGGTTATTGTTGACGTCAGTCTCGGCCATCATTGGCTCAGGTTGGCTCTTCTCAGCGTATTATACGGCGTCCATTGCAGGGCCGGCAGCGATTTTGTCTTGGGTGATCGGCGGGGTTTCGCTGGTGATTGTGGCCTTTGTATTTGCTGAAATCTGTGGAATGTTGCCGGTTACCGCTTCTTCAACCCGCATTCCTCAATATACGCATGGCACCATTGTGAGCTTTATGTTTGCGTGGATGATTTGGTTGTCCTATTTGGCTTTGATGGCAGCGGAAGTGCAGGCGGTGATTCAGTATTCCAGCTTTTATCTGCCGGGGCTTGTGAAACCTGCGGGCGGCTTGACCCACCATGGATACTGGGCGGCGTTTGTTTTAATGTTTGCAGTCAGTCTTATCAATACCTATTCCTTGCGCTGGCTCATTCGCTGCAACAGCCTTTTAACTTTGATGAAAATTGCCATTCCCATTATTTTGGTGGCCTTTATTCTCTGGCATTTTGCGAGTCCGACCCACATTCTCCATCCTGGAAACAGCAGTTTTATGCCGATGGGCATGAAAGGCGTTTTGGGGGCAATCAGCTCAGGGGGGATTGTTTTTGCATTCAATGGCTTTAAGCAAGCGGCTGAAATGGCAGGGGATGCCAAAAATCCAGGGCGCTCTGTGCCTATGGCTATTGTGGGCTCAGTGGTGTTGTGTCTTGCTTTGTTTTTGTTGATTCAATTTTCGTTTTTCAGCTCGATTAATATTGGAAATTTGATGCAAGGTTGGGGGCACATTTCCCTGTCCAACAACAACAGCCCACTGTCTTCAGTCTTGCGTGAAGATCACTTAGGTTTTCTGCTGCCCCTTTTGTATGTGGGCGCCATCATTGCCCCTTTGGCTGCGGGGCTCATGTACTGCAGCAGTGCTGCGCGTTCTTTGTATGGAATGAGCAAAAATGGGTATTTGCCCATTTTTTTCCAAACATTAAGCCGAAAAGGCAATCCAATGATTTCAGTGGTCGTTAATTTCTTTTTTGGGATGTGTTTGTTTGCCCCTTTGCCTGGGTGGGAAAGTATTGTCGCCTTTTTGACTTCTCTTCTGGCCTTGACTTATGCCGTTGGCCCAGTGTGTTTGCTTGCTCTGCGCAGTCAAGCGCCTCATCAAAAACGCCCCTTACGTTTGCCCTTGGCACGAGTGTGGAGTTTTGTGGCATTTTATATCTGTACACTGCTTGCTTATTGGAGTGGGTGGGTGATTCTCTCCAAACTGGGCATTGCCTTGTTGGTGGGCCTGTTATTTGTGATTGGGTATCGCCTATTTTCTCATAAAAATCTGCGGCTCAATGTCTGGGGGTCGCTTTGGATGTGGCCTTATTTTGTAGGGCTAATGGTCATTTCCTATTTTGGAAATTATGGCGGAACGGGTGCCCTCACCGTCACCACCAGTTTTCTCGCCATTGCTTTATTCTGTTTGGTGATCCTCTGGCTGTCCCAAGCAGTGCGGTTGCCTGCTGAAGAAACGCAAGCCTACATCAAAGCCCTTCACCTCGAACGCGATGACGATCGCCTCTAGTTCCTCTGTGCTGGAGGGTATTCGCGCTTTTTCAAAAACCCTGGGCTTTCAGCAATTGGGCATCACGGATACTTCCCTGCCCGAGGCCAAAATCAAATTAAAAGAATGGCTGGATCTCGGCTATCACGGTGAAATGGACTACATGGCCAAATATGGATTGGATCGCGCCGACCCTGCCAAAATGGTCCCCGGCACCACCCGTGTCATCGTGGTGAGGATGGATTATTTGCCCGCTGATCCGCAATTTCATGAAGTCTTGGACGATCCTCAAAAAGGGTTTGTTTCTCGGTATGCTCAGCATCGGGATTATCATAAGCTGATGCGGAAGCGGCTGCAGAAGTTAGCACATTTTATTGTTCAAAATCTCCCTCCTTCCTTGCGGAGGAGGGTTGGGGTGGAGGGGTTTCGCCCCTTCGTCGACTCGGGCCCCATCATGGAAAAACCCCTGGCCGTCAAAGCCGGCTTAGGGTGGATTGGGAAAAATACCATGCTGATCAACCCCAAAGCGGGATCCTTTTTCTTTTTAGGCACACTGCTCACCAATCTGGATCTTCCTGTGGATGAGCCCTTTAGCGGAAATCACTGTGGCTCTTGCACTGCATGCATCAAGATCTGTCCCACAAAAGCCATTATCGCGCCTTATGTTTTAGACGCCCGCCGTTGCATTTCCTATTTCACCATTGAATACAAAGGCGTGATTCCTGTCGAATTCCGCAAAGCCATCGGCAACCGCATCTACGGTTGTGATGACTGCAATCTCGTCTGCCCCTGGAACAAATTTGCCCAAACGGCTACCGAAATAGGATTTCACAGCCAACGCGGCCTGCTTGCCCCTCAACTTCTCGACCTATTTGCTTGGACTGAAGCCGATTTTTTAAAACACACCGAAGGCTCGCCTATCCGTCGAATTGGCTACGAATGCTGGCAACGCAACATTGCCATCGCGCTGGGCAATGCCCCAACTTCAAAAGAAATTACTGCGGCCCTCAAAGCCAAGCTTCTCCAAGCAACTGAGTTAGTTGCAGATCATATTGTGTGGGCCTTGGCACAGGGGGTGTATTAGTCTTTTTTAGCCACAATCCAATAATTGGGTTCAGGTTTGGGACCCAATGAGAAAGTTTTGAGCAAGGGCTGATACTTTAAACCTGAAAGGCTGATTGGGGTCAGGCCATGTTTGCGGAGGGAAGCAGTCAATTCTTCAGGGCGGATCAGTTTTGCGTAATGATGCGTGCCACGAGGGATCATTTTCAAGAGGTACTCAGCGGCAAGAATGACTTGTAAAAAAGCCTTGGGGCTGCGGTCGATGGTGGAAAGAAAGACGTATCCATTGGGTTTAACACGTTTTGCAATTTCCTTGATGATGGCATCGAAGTCATCGACGTGTTCCAGCATTTCTAAGCAGCAGATGGCATCGAAGTTTTGGCGAGGAAGCTCCTGAAGTGCAGATCGCGAGTTACGCAGGCCGCAGGCCGAGTATGTCTGAGCAGGCTGCATTTCAGGAGCTTCCTCGCCAAAACTGGCAAGGGGCTGGCAGATATAATCAATTTCAAGGCCAGCAGCCTTGGCATGGTCTTGTGCAATGCGAATCAAGTTTTCGCCCAAATCAAGGCCCGTGACATGAGCGCCCATTTTGGCCAAGCCTTCAGACAAAAGCCCAGCACCACAGCCGACGTCTAAGACCTTTTTATCTTTGAGTGATCCATGTTGAGCAATCCAACGTAAACGCAATGGGTTTACTTTATGCAGCATGGCTTGAGGGCCGTTGGGGTTCCACCACTCTTCGGCCAAAGCATTAAAAAATGGGATTTCATCGTTCAAAATAAATCTCCTTCACTTTGGTGTTCAGCATGATAAGACGAGCGCACATTGGGGCCTGAGGCTACATTTTTGAAGCCTAATACTTTGGCCATTTCGCCCAAATGTTTGAATTGTTCTGGGGTGACATAACGGTGAACGCGGAGGTGATAAGAGGAAGGTTGCAGATATTGCCCGATGGTGACCATGTCTACATTGTGCGCACGGAGATCCTTTAGGGTTTCGATGACTTCATCATCTTGTTCGCCCAGGCCCAGCATAATGCCTGACTTGGTGGGAACATGGGGCATTCGCGCTTTGTATTCTTTGAGTAGACGCAAAGACCAGGCATAATCTGAGCCTGGGCGCGCTTCGCGATAAAGTCGGGGGACAGTTTCGATATTGTGATTGAAGACATCGGGCGGTGTTGCAGCCAAGGTGTCGATGGCAATGGGGAGACGGCTTTTCCCGCGGAAATCAGGGACCAAAATCTCAATTTTAATGCGAGGATTCATGGCGCGCGTTTCGCGAAGACAGTCCGCAAAATGCTGGGCGCCGCCGTCTCGCAAATCATCGCGGTCGACTGAAGTGATGACGACATACTTCAATTTCATCGCCAAAATGGTCTCAGCCAAATGGCGAGGTTCATCAGCGTCCAAAGCAGTGGGGCGGCCGTGGGCGACATCGCAGAAAGCGCATCGGCGGGTGCATTTGTCTCCCATGATCATAAAGGTGGCGGCGCCTTTGCTGAAACACTCTGCCAAATTGGGGCAGGAGGCTTCTTCGCAGACGGAATGTAGATTTTTTTCACGCAACATGCGTTTGATGCGGTTGATTTCAGAGGCTTCATTCGCCTTGGGGAGGGAAATTTTAAGCCAAGAAGGCAAGCGAAGGCGATCAGATGCTTCAGTCATTTCAATTTTGACAGGGATTTTAGAGAGTTTGTCGAAGTCACGTTGCTTTGCAGGAGTGGATTGGGGCGCGTGCATCAGAAATCCTTTTTGCGTGGGCCCGCATTATAAAGCTTTAAGCAGGCATTGCTCAAGTTGAGCGACTACCGCTTTCATGCTGGGAGGTGTTGCAAGGTGGTCTGTCATCTGTGTGACTTTTAAATCTTGATAGCCACACGGGTGAATCTGGTCAAAGGGCCGCAGATCCATATCAACATTGAGCGCCAAGCCGTGATAAGAACAGCCATTTTTAATGCGAAGTCCCAGCGCGCAGATTTTGGCGTCATCGACATACACGCCAGGCATGCCTGCACGCAGATGAGCAGTGATACCCCAGTTCCCCAAGCACTGGATGATTGTCTTTTCAATGAGGCAGACCAGTTGTGCTGGGCCTTGTTTGCGTTGGCGTAGGTTTAGCAAAAAGTACACCATGACTTGCCCTGGGCCATGATAGGTGATGTGGCCTCCGCGGTCGGTTTGAATGATGGGGATAGGCTGATCCCCTGGTCCAAGGGGATTTACTGCCTGCTCAGACAGTCCTCGCTGCGCTGCGGAACTCGCGATCAGCAAATCCCCTTGGACCAGAGGATCAGCACGCAAGCCAACGGTGAAAACCGGAGGGTGTTCGCAAAACCAAATCTCATCGGGTGTAGTGGGCGTGCGTTCGGCAGTGAAAGTTTGCATGGCCTCGTAAACGAGAGGGTAAGCCTGCATTCCCAAATGCCGTATTGCGACAGGCTCGCGTTTCATGGATTTAGAGCACCATTTTGATGTCAGAATTGTTGGACAGCAGTTGATAAAGTTGATCCAGCTGCTCCTTGGATTCTGCTTTGAAAAGGGCGGTCACAGACAAATAAGTGCCAGCTGAGCTTTCACGGGTTTTAATTTCAGCAGTGCTGGCATCGACACCGACAGACGTCAAAGCGTCCAGGACCATTTTTTTCAAGTCAGCTGATTT
>CAYGFJ010000043.1:8137-9223 GCA_964349115.1 uncultured Francisellaceae bacterium | reverse complement strand
CCGCCTGCCAAAATCACGTCCGCGTCGCCATATTGAATCGTCCGCATGGCCATGCCGATGTTGTGCGTCCCCGTCGTGCAGGCCGTGACAATGGCAAGATTGGGGCCTTTCAAACCATATTTGATGGCCAAATTGCCTGAGATCATATTGATAATGGCCGAGGGAATAAAAAACGGCGACACTCTTTTGGGCCCTTGGGTGAAAATGGTATTACAGGTGTCTTGAATGGTGGTAATGCCACCAATGCCTGAACCAACAATGAGACCAATTCTTTGGGCATTGTCTTCGGTCACGACCAAACCTGAATCTTCAAACGCCTGAACACCCGCCGCAAAGCCATATTGAATGCAGAGGTCCATCTTTTTCACATCTTTTACAGGCATGAATTGTTCAGGGTCAAAATTTTTGACGCGGGCTGCAATCACCACGGGATACTGTTCCGGGTCTAATTCCGGAACACGCTCCACCCCGCTTTTTCCTGCCAGGGCATTTTTCCAGGTTTCATTGACGGTCAATCCCAGGGGGGTCACTGCTCCCATTCCTGTTACCACCACACGTCTTTTTGTCATGATATCTCTCCGAAAAAAAAGGCTAGTCGAAACTAGCCTTTATGAAATCACACGATGCTTACTTAGAGTGAGCCTTAATATAATCAATAATTTGACCCACACTGCGAATTTTTTCAGCTTCGTCATCAGGAATTTCGGTTTCGAATTCTTCTTCCAAAGCCATCACCAATTCAACAGTATCCAATGAATCAGCCCCCAAATCATCAATCAAGGACGCTTCAATCACCACCTGTTCAGGCTTGACCCCCAATTGCTCAACAATAATGGTTTTGACTCGTTCGTCGATACTGCTCATGAAACACTCCTTGCACTGGTTAATCTGAAATTTCGCGCAGTATAGCGATGCGTTTTAACGATGACAAGGGGTGTATTCCACCCCCTTGTCCTATTCGTCAGTGTTTACCAATAGACTGCCTTGCTGCTTTCTCATCTTCATAGGATGCGGGCTCGCTGGCAGCGGTTAGTTCGTTCCAAAGTTGACGCCACCAAGACGTGCTTTGCACAGAGGCTGCTGGTG
>CAYGFJ010000043.1:0-8037 GCA_964349115.1 uncultured Francisellaceae bacterium | reverse complement strand
GCTGGTGCAGCAGGCACATGAGGGATTTTTGTTATTGGCGATAGCATAATATTTCTCCTAAAATAAGTTTAAATTAATAATAAAAATGATTTTTTCGCCCACTTCTGAAAATTCACCTTCCCTGACTTAGGGGAAGTGAGCATCTGGGATGGCACCTAAGGCAGGATCTTCGCGCAGAGTGTAAGGAGGAGACGACCAACGACAGCCCTCAAAACGGAGGGGGTGGATGTATTAAAATGGTGGGTCGTTGTATTCATGTGGACAATAATATATGAATATTATTTTTATGTCAATGTTTTTTTCTAAACGTCTAAATAACATGTGAATTTCGCAGCGCAGCGAGATTGGTTCGGTTAAGATGATGTGAAGTGGGATGTCGGGTTACGGCTACCTGGACATCGAGTTGGTAGTGCAGGCCT
Organism: uncultured Francisellaceae bacterium; assembly: GCA_964349115.1. GTDB lineage: Bacteria > Pseudomonadota > Gammaproteobacteria > Francisellales > CACEW01 > JAJZUD01. The sequence continues at coordinate 7,618 of CAYGFJ010000043.1, read as the reverse complement.
TGCTTATCAAGCACGTCTTGCAAGCACAAGCGTACAAATTGTGTTGGAGAGTATCCCAACTTTATTGCAAAAGTCTCAGCTGTTTTGGGGCTCACCATTCTGCGCCCTTGTTCGAGATCACAGACATAGTGTCTCGAGACACCCAAAATGTCAGCCAATTCTGCTTGCGTCCAGTCCTCTCCTTGCCGAATAGCGGAAATCGCATTGCCCAATGTGAGCTTTTCTCCCGTCATTTTTACCAAAATGTGCATTGCATCTGCTTTAGTATTCATGCTTGTTGACCTCCTCCACTTCAATAAACTGAATCTCATTGTTTTCTTGCACCACGTAAATCGCACGGTACGCTTTGGAAAGGTGAATAGACTATAATACGACATATCAGAGCGTTTGCAAACGCGACACCACAGCAGTCAATTCATCCATGCTGGTGGCAAAAGAGAAGCGAATGAAGCCATCCATGCCAAAGGCACTGCCGGGGACACCTGCGACGTGGATTTTGTCCAGCAATAAATCGGAAAGTTGCAAATCGTTTGTAAAACCAAATCGTTTCATCAGGCCGCGTACATCAACGAAGGCATAAAAAGCACCTTCAGCGCGCAACATGGCAAGACCAGCAATGCGATTCAATTCGGTGTAGAGATAGTCGTGACGGGCTTTGAAAGCGGCAACCATGGGGGGTAAGCAGCTTTGATCGCCCGTCAGGGCAGCCAAACTTGCATATTGCGAAATGGTGCAGGCGTTGGAAGTTGACTGCGATTGCAGTTTGTTCATGGCACCGATGATGGCCTTGTCTCCAGCGGCATAACCAATGCGCCAGCCGGTCATGGCATAGGCTTTGGAAACGCCGTTGACCACAATCGTGCGGTCTTTCAATTCAGGAGTCGCCATGGGGAGATTGGAGAATGTGCCTTCCCAGAGGACTTTTTCATAAATGTCATCAGAGCAAATCAAAACCTGGGGATGCTTTTTCAAAACCTCACCCAGAGCGGCCAGCTCTTTGTGGGTATAGGTCACCCCGGTTGGGTTGGATGGGGAATTTAAAATGAGGAGCTTGCTTTTGGGTGTGATGGCCCGCTCTAAAGCTTCGGGAGAGAGTTTGAAGCGATTTTCGGCATCCCCCATGACAAAGACCGGTTTGGCTTCAAATAATAAAGCCATATCAGGATAAGACACCCAATACGGCGCAGGAATTAAGACTTCATCACCAGGATTTAAAACGGCACCCATCAAATTATAAATGGCCTGCTTGGCGCCGGAAGTGACACTGAGGCAATCGATGGTATAAGCAAGACCATGGTCGCGCATCAATTTGTCGCAGATGGCCATCCGCAATTCGGGAATGCCTTGCAATTCGGTATACCGCGTTTTGTTGTCGCGAATAGCTTGAATGCCTGCTTCTTTGATGTGGTGAGGGGTGGGAAAGTCGGGCTCGCCGGCGCTCAGCGAAATAATGGGTAAACCCTGACGTTTTAATTCCATGGCTTTGGCGGTGATTTGCAAAGTGGGGGAAGGTTTGATGGCGTTGATTCGGTTGGAAAGCATGATGAGTCTTAGTTAAAAAAGTTGATATACGCCTGCATGGCTTGTTGAGCGGTTTTACCGCGGCATTTTTCCCAGGCTTGGTATTTTGCGCGAGCAACAAAGTCAACGGCAGAGGGCAGGTCCCCGGTGACATCGCCTTCCGTCGCTTGTTTGTAAAGACCATACAACTCTAGTTTTTGAGCGGGGGTGGGGCTTAAATCCACATTGCCAGTGCGGACGCGCTCAAGCAATTCTTGAAACTGAGTTTCAAGCGAAACATTCATATTCATTTTTGTTCTCCTTGCTAAACGTAAATCATAGGTAAAAACATCCACTTGCATGGCGTCGTGATGCAGAATGGAAAAATCGAGCAGACTTTGCCATTCGTGATGGGTGATCCATTCATTGTGAAAGGCCAACTCTCCCTGCTGAACCAAATCAAGCGCTCGGTCTATTTTCTTCTCTTTTACTAAGGCTTTGATTTTATCAAGGGTTGGCTTCAGTTTTTGCAATGATAAATAGGCCGCTTCAACACTCATCATGCCTTCTAAATCACCAGAATTGCCGTGACAATAGGCCTTGAAACGATCACGCAGATTGGAAGGCTCAGCCATGTATTTCGCAACCGCTTGATCCGCGGCATCATTGGGCCGTTGAACCCCCATACGCCAGGGCAAAATAAACCACTTCAAGAGTAGCCGTACCGGGCCGGTACTGAAGTTTTGGATAAAATCGTGTAAGGCTTGATAACTTTGGTACAAACAGTACTGCACAGCCCAGCGTGTGACAACTTCTTCTTCAGCAGGTTCGAAAAAGTGTTGATAATATTTCAAAACCGCACTGCCCATGTAGAGATAGCTCATCGCATCGCCCAAGCGTGCTGAGAGGCGTTCTTTACGCTTCAATTTTCCGCCCAAAGTCAGCAAGGCAATGTCTGAAAGCAGGGCAAAGCGGTTGGACAGAATCGACAACTTTCTATAATAACGGTTTAAGCGGGAATCGGGCGTGCTGACGAAACTGCCCTGGGTCAAACCCATAAACAAGCGAGCAGCTGTCAATTTTAGAATGCGGGCCATATAGCCGCGCCAGGCTTTTCCAAATGCTTTGCGTGATGCTCCCGTATCCGTTTGCAAACTTTGGCTAATCGCACGCAGATGAGGATGATCCAGCATAGCCCCTTGACCGAAGATGATGAGATTCCGCGTTAAAATATTGGCCCCTTCCACTGTGATACAGATGGGGATGCCTTGATAGGCCCGGCCCAAATAATTGTGAGGCCCCATCATGATGCCGCGTCCACCGTGAATGTCCATGGCATGGTTCAAGGTTTTACGCGCCAATTCGGTCATGTGATACTTGGCAATGGCAGAGGCCACCGCAGGCTTTTTGCCTTGGTCATTGGCCGTCAGCGTCAACAAGCGACAGGCATCCATCATATAGGCAAACCCTGCAATTTCAGCCATGGGTTCTTGAACGCCTTCAAAATCTTTGAGCGGGACATGAAATTGCTCCCGAAGCGCGGTGTAGGCTCCAGTGGTCACATAGGACAAAGCGCCATACGCTGCACTGATCGCGGGGAGAGAAATCGACCGGCCTGTTGCCAAGCATTCCACCAACATGGCCCAGCCTTTTCCAACATAATCCGGTCCGCCAATGACAAAAGACAGAGGGACAAACATGTCGTAGGATTCAATGGTCCCATTCATAAATGCTTGATCCAAGGGAATATGTCGATGGCCGATGGTGAGGCCAGGATGGTCTCGCTCCAGCAAACACAAAGTAATGCCCCGATGCGTCTCATCAGAAAGCAGATGATTGGGATCTTCTAATTTAAACGCGAGGGCAATCAAAGTTGCGACGGGAGCCAGCGTGATATAACGCTTACTGCATGTGAGCTTAACACCCAATACTTTTTTGCCATTCCAGACGTCTTTGCAGACAATGCCAACATCCGGCATGCTGGAGGCATCACTGCCTGCATCAGGACCGGTCAATGCAAAACAGGGAACCTCCTCCCCACTCGCAAGACGCGGCAGATAATGATCGCGCTGCGCTTTTGTCCCGTAGTGAACCAGCAATTCTCCCGGCCCCAAAGAGTTGGGTACCATGACGGTCACTGCAGCCGTTAAACTTTTGGTGGCAATTTTCATGACGACTTGAGAGTGCAGTAAGGCAGAGAAGCCTTTTCCACCGTATTCTTTCGGGATCACCAAGCCCCAAAATCCTGCATCGCGGATATAATCCCACACCGCAGCAGGCAAGTCTTTGTCTTCATGGACAATCTGCCAATCATCTAAAAAATTGCAGAGGACTTCGGTTTCATGATCCAAAAATTTCTGTTCTTCCGCCGACAAACGCGACAGACGCAGGTCCTTTAATTTGAGCCAGTTGGGCTTGCCTGAGAGAATATCTGCTTCCCACCAAGGGTCGCCGATGTTCATTGCCTCCAATTCAGTGGTCGACAAATGAGGGGCTTTTTTGCGGGCAAGATTGAAAAACATGAGTGTGCTTGTAAAAAGGATTGAGGGCCATTATAGAGACCCATCCGCTTAAAGAAAACGCTCGCACACTGTGACGACTTGCAAGGTGGCATCTGGTTTTCCCAGGGCTTTCATTTTGACTGCCATCGATCGCAAGACATCAGGATTTTTGCTGAAAATAGAAAGTTGATCCGCCAAAATATCAGGGGTCAGTTCTTTCTGCAGGATTAAATGGCTGGCCCCCTCCTGGGAGGGCAATTCTGCATTTTTTCGCTGATGATCATCCACCGCTCCAGGATAGGGAATGAAAATGGCCGGCTTGCCCACAATGGCCAACTCAGCGACAGACAAGGCCCCTGCGCGGCAAATCACAAGATCTGCCCATTGATAGGCCTTGTTCATATCGTCAATAAAAGGGGTCAGAAGGACGCCTGGAAGCTTTTTGAAATTTTCTTGCGTTGCATGAAACAACTTCTCTCCTGTTTGTTGCCACAGCATTGGGCGCAGCGCGGGCTCCATGTGCAGAAGCGCTTGCGGTACCGCTCGATTTAAAGCCTCAGCGCCCAAGCTCCCTCCAATCACCAAGACATGCAAAGGCTGATGGGGCTGATATTTTTCATGGGCCAGCGTGAGCACATCGTCTCGGACGGGGTTGCCCGTATAGATCGCCTTCGCCAACCCTTTGAAAGACGCAGGAAATCCCATCAATACTTGATCTGCAATTTTGGATAAATACCGATTGGTCATCCCTGGGATGGCATTTTGTTCGTGAATAATGAGCGGAATACGCAGCCATTTTGCAGCCAGTGCTCCAGGCCCTGCGACATATCCGCCAAACCCCACAACCAGACTGATGTCTTTCTCTTTCAAAATGCGTCGCGCACACAACACCGCCCGCAGCAGATGAAAAGGTAAGCGTGCATAGCGCTTCCAGCCCTTGCCGCGTAGATTTTTAATTGGGATTAAATCCAATGAAAACCCATGCTGAGGCACCAGTTTTCCTTCCATCCCATGCGGCGTCCCCAGCCAAAACACCTGATGCCCCTGATCCTTCAAAGCTTTTGCCACGGCCAGTGCCGGAAAAATATGCCCGCCCGTGCCCCCTGCCATGATCATGATGTTTTTCATGAGCTGCTGCCCGCCCCACCTGGAATCGGATAGGCCTGACTGACCGCCGCAATGATGAGAGACACCGCACTGTTGTTGAGGTCATGCGGGTCATTGTGGAGATAGTTGTAAACCATTTCAGCGGATTTAAACGAAGGGATGCTTCCATACTCTTGAATCCAAAACACAGCGCCCTGCGGATTGACCTGGGACTCTGCGGTGTACCAAGACTGAATCACCCCGCGAATATAGCCTACACACAAGGCATTGCCGACACTGAGAGTGGGGCTGCTTGCAAAGCCGCTGCACTGAGCTTCCAACCAGCTGCCATTGTCGATCACAGGGGGTGTGTTATCCGCAAAAAGCGGCGCGCCTTGCAATAAAAACAAGACAACGGCCATCCCCGTTATTTTTTGAGGTAATGAACTCTTAAACATAGAACTAAGCTTATTAAAAGGAAAAGAAAGACAGGCGTCATGCCCCAGTTCATCCAGGGGGTCGACCCCGTGACGGGCTGAATCGTGCCTGTTAAAACAGTGGGGGTGAACATTGGCGCCGTTGCAATAATATGGCTTTGATCATCAATGATGCTGGTGACTCCAGAATTGGTGGCACTCAAAATAGGACGCCCTGTTTCAATGGAGCGCATATCAGTCATTTCTTGATGTTGAAAAGGGCCCAAAGATTTTCCAAACCAGCTGTCATCACTCAATACAATCGCATACGAATCATTGTCCATTTGCCTGAACAGCCGAGGGAGGGCAGATTCATAGCAGATAAAAACCGCAACCGGTAAGCCATGAATTTCCATGGGGGTGACGATCATAGGGCCGGGCGTAAAATTGGACATGGGGATGTGCATAAAATTGAGCACCGGCGCAAGACCCCAAGGGACATATTCGCCAAAAGGAACAAGGTGCCGCTTTAAATACATGCCATTGGCATTGCCGAGAGCAAGCGCCCCGTTGTAGTAAGTGTGATTGACCGGATTGTCAATGGGCAAACCCAATACGATTGCGCCTTTGAGATGGGCAATGTTGGTGTCCAAAGCACTGATAAAAGGCATAATGGTTTCAGGGAAGGCAGGAATTGAATTTTCAGGCCAAACGATCAATGGCGTTGCAAGATGAGGGCCCGTTAATTCGGCATAGCGCATCATGATGGTGCTGAGCGCATTGGGGTCCCATTTTGTAGATTGAGGAATATCCCCCTGAACCAGCGCCACATTAAGGGGCGGACCTTCAGGCTGTGTAAAAGAATAAGTGCGCAGGATGAATGCACCAATGACCAAAAAAACCACCAAAGTAAAGCTGGCCAAAGTAGGGGCCCAATTTTTACGTTTGACCCATATTTGTTGGGCGACCACAACCAAGAGCCCCCCCAAAAAAGCCGTGAGCCAACTGACTCCATAAACACTGAATAATTTGGCATACCCTCCCAGCCAGGTGAAGGTCTGGGTTCCTCCCAATTGCAACCAGGAAAATCCAGTGAACAAAGTACTGCGAAAATAATCAAACAAAGTCCACAATCCAGGCAAAACCAGAAGGGCTTGGATGGGCAAAGGCGTTCTAAACAAAGTATTGGCACACAAGGCATGAAGGGCTGGATAGAGTGACAGCAAGGCAACAAACAGAAAGGTGATCAACAATGCGGCGGCGATACTGGTATGGCCATAAGAAGCAATGCTCATGAAAATCCACGAAGCCCCAAACCCAAACAAGCCCAAGCCAAACGAGAGCCCCACCAAAAATGAACGAAGAGGAGTTTGGCGCACATAAAAAACCAAAAACAAAGCCGCGCAAATGATGCCAAGCGGCCAAATATTAAAAGGGCTATACCCCAAAACCAACACCGCCCCAGTGATAAAGCTGGCCAAATAAACATGCCGCGTCCGCGCAATGTGTCTCAAATAGAGGATTAAAAACATAAAGAAATACGCATAAGAAGGTGTCAGCATTCTATATCAAACAGTGGATTAGTGAAACTGCACAGGGGGCACTTCAGGGCAAACGCCATCAGCTCGATATAAAAAATATTTTTAAATCAGCCCCAAATTCGTTACTTGACACAAATAAAATTCATCGATAGCCTATGCATTCTATTTATTATATTATTACTAAGGTTATTTATGGCATTCCGAAGTCCTAGTGACGTGGACAACGCTATTCGGCAGGCGTGTCAGCGGTATATTGAAAGTGAAGCACCGCTTCATCGAGAGCAAGTGCTCGCCTGGCTCACTGACCCAACTTTATTGACTGAAGCGCTGATTCGCACCTATACCGAAGCAGCCCATTTTATGGCAGAGCCGCAATTTGAGGATCTTGTTGCACACGCAGTGCTCAATCCAGCTGAAGCCCTAGAGTCAGGGGACTCAGGAGATGAAAATTTTGGAATAATTCCGTCTTTTAGCAGACTGAGATCACGTAACTGCACTAACATAGATATTCTGGCTACGCGAACCACATAAAAAAGGGAGCTTTCGCTCCCTTTGTGATTGGCCTGAAGTCGAT
>CAYGFJ010000042.1:0-9254 GCA_964349115.1 uncultured Francisellaceae bacterium | reverse complement strand
TGATCCACCTTGATTTTCTCACCTTTACTGTTAAAATACACCTTGATTGATTGATTGATTGATTGCTAGCAAAAAACTATGGAACGCAAAGCTTTAAATAATTTGAGTCGCTGGCTGACCAGCGCCAACCGAAAACCACTGGTGTTACGAGGAGCAAGACAAGTCGGAAAAACCTGGCTGGTGCGAGCCCTTGCCAAAAAAAGCGGGAAAAAGCTGATCGAACTCAATTTTGAAAAGCAACGCAGCATGGCGGCCCACTTTGAAAGCCACGACCCCAAAACGATCCTGCTCAACTTAGAAAACGCCCTCAACGAATCCATTGACCCCTCACAAGCCATTTTATTTTTAGATGAGATTCAGGCTACACCAGAGCTTTTTGCAACCCTCCGATGGTTTTATGAAGAAATGCCAGAACTCACCGTCATTGCGGCAGGCTCTCTTTTAGAATTCGTGCTGGAAGATCATACGTTTAGCATGCCCGTCGGTCGCGTCAGCTACTTCTTTCTTGAGCCCCTTGGTTTTGAAGAATTTCTTTTAGCCAAAAATGAAACGCATTTATACGCAGCCCTTCAAAACTGCACATTGAATCAACCACTTGATGATGCACTGCATGAAAAAGCAAACCAACTTTTTAAAGAGTATCTTTTGATAGGCGGCATGCCTGAAGCAATTTCCACCTGGCTCCAAACTCACTCTCTGGAAGCATTGAGGCAAACTCAGCAGGACTTGATTCACACCTACGAAGACGATTTTTCAAAATATACAGAGCAACTCTCTTCGCATTATTTTGAAACGGTTTTTACAGCACTCCCTAAACATTTAGGCAAAAAATGGACGTATAGCCATATCGATGATCGTGCTGAAAAACAAGCCGATATTACACGCACTTTAACTCTGCTCATCAAAGCACGTCTTTGCCATCCCATACAAAACATGGAAACAAACGGCGAGCTTTCTGGAACAGAGACCGATTCCAAAACGTTTAAAATGATTTTGATTGATGTGGGCCTGGTATCAGCTCTTTTAGGCTTAAAACTCGATCAGTTTAAAACCATAGAGGATCTCATGTTCACCCATCAGGATATTTTGGCTGAACAAATCGTGGGTCAATTGCTACGCCTGACCTCCCCATTCTATATTGATCCTTTCCTCCATTATTGGACTCACGACGCCTACGGCACCAGTGTTGAAATCGACTACCTCATTCAACATGAGCAGAACATCGTCCCCATTCAAGTCAAGGCCCACAGCATGGAAAGACTCCCTTCTTTGCATCAGCTCATGCATAAAAAAAATTGGCCTTGTATTGTCCGCTTTCACACAGGCCAAGCCTCTTCCTCTCAGATCAATATCAAAAATCCTCAGGACCATAACATCCGCTATCAATTATTGTCTCTGCCTTTCTATCTCACAGAGCAAGTGCATCGGCTGCTGTGAGGCCTCATTTCCTAAAACTGATACCCCAGCGTCAACAGAATGGGAATGGTCATGCCGCTGTTATGGCTTGAAATGCTGGCATTGGAATAATGAAGAATTTGTAGCGTGGTCGTGAGATTTTTGCTTGCGCCATAGGCCAGACCAATGCCACCCATGTCTTGAAATAAAAGGGTCGAACCCAAATTTTGATCTCCAAAATAGCTATTTGACATCACAGCCAATCCCACGCTCCCCTGCAAAAATGGGGTGGCGATGGCATTATTCATAAAATACCAACGCAAATAAGGCGCAGCCGCATAAACGTCAATACTTTGATGAGTGGGCACAGACGTCGTTTTCCAATACCCATAACTGAGATTAAAGCCTACAGAGAAATTGCCCCAGATGAAAGAATCGGGTTGCAGTGTGTAGGCGATGCTAAACCCACTGGTATCAGACGGCGCTGCGTTTGAAAGAATGTCGCCCCCATAAGAAACTGCCAATCCATTTTGAATCGCGTCACCCGAAAACGGTAACAGCAGACCAAAAGCCAAGACGATCTTTTGAATATAAGACATGGACTTCCTTGATTTAAAAATGAAATGAGAAGTATAAGAAAAAACGCTCATTCATTACAAGCAGTGGATTGGCAGAATCAATGCAGAGCAGTGCTTACAAAATGAGAACCCATCGTTTGGTCATTGAGATGAGCTTGCAGAGGATCCTTAAAGAAAAAGTACCACATAGCCGTCAACACCAACACTTTCACGAGAATGACCACAGCAATCTCACGACGATACAAAGGACGCTTGAACAGTCTCACAGCTCCCTATCCAAAGGCATCACTGCCAAAACGCCTACACCAACGGCGAGGAATCCTGTCATTAACCAGATTATGTAAAACATTATGCCCTCCTAATAAAACAATTGCCCTTCTGCCCGAATACGCTCAACGGACATGCGCTCGCCCCGTCCCCAGAGTTTTTTGTACACGAAAGCGGTGTAGACGAAAATAATGGGCAGCATGACCACCGCAACAATCAATATCCCCATCAACGAAGTTTGCGAACTGCTGGCATTGTAGACTTCTAAACTCTGAGCAGGGAAATTGCTGGAAGGCATGATAAAAGGGTACAGCGACAAGCCCATCGTGCTGATGACCCCAATCAATGCAAGGCTGCTTGCCAAAAATGCCCGCACAACAGCTCTTTTTTTTGAAAAATAACGAACGCCCAAGGCCCCTAAAAACCCTGCGATGGGCGCCAAGATCATAAAGGGATAACGATTATAATTTGAAAGCCATCCGCCCTGGCTCGCGGTCACCACGCCATTTAAAGGATGATTTAAAGCATCGCTTGAGAATATGATGTGTTGACCTGTCATCTTCATTAAAATGAGGCCGCCCACGGCAAATAATACGATGAGGACCAACGCCGCACTGCGCTGTGCGGCTTTGCATCGGGCGTAGACCGCTCCCTCAGTCCGCATACACAGATAAGACGCGCCGTGCATGATCATCATGACGACAGACACCACGCCTGTGAACAATGCAAAGGGACGCAGCAGGCCAAACAGGTCAATCATGGCATTGGTGTCTTGCATGGAAGACCCATAAAAAAACCGAAGTGTAATGGGGTCGTATTGAAAGGGCACGCCCAAAAACAAATTCCCGATCGCAACGCCAATCAACAAAGCGGGCAAGAGGCTGCCGACAAAGAGCGCCCAATCCCAAAAGCTGCGCCATTTTTGTGAAGGCATTTTAGAGCGATACTCAAAAGACACCGGCCGCAAAAACAAGGCCCAAAGCACCATCAAAAAGGCAAAGTAAAAGCCTGAAAATGAGGCCGCATACACCCGAGGCCAAATCGCAAAAATCGCACCCCCTGCCGTAATCAACCACACCTGATTGCCATCCCAAGTGGGCCCGACGGTGTTGACAACGACACGCCGCTCCTCATCGTTTTTGGCAACAAAAGGCAGGAGAATGCCCGCACCAAAATCAAAGCCTCCTGTCAATGCAAAGAGAATCATGACCGCGCCCACAGTGGCCCAGCCCAATAATTGTAAAATGTTCATGAAGTCCATTATTGTGCTCCCTTCTCAAAATGATACTTGCCCGTCCCCAAGGAGCTCGGCCCCAAGCGCGCATACTTGAACATCAAGTAAATTTCGACAATAAACAAAGCGGTGTAAAATGCGACAAAAGTGACAAAGCTCAAACCAATGCTCATTGCACTGATGGCAGAAGAACTTAAATCAGTGGGCAGGACCCCAAAAATGGTCCAAGGCTGACGGCCATGCTCTGTCACAAACCATCCTGCGATACAGCAGATCCAGGGCGCAGGAATGCTGTAAAGCGCATATTTCAAAAACCAGCGACGCTCCCAAATGCCTTTGTTGCGGAGCGCAGCGATCCAGGCATAGAGAAAACCCAAGAATGTCATGAACCCCAAGCCCACCATAATGCGGAAAGCCCAATAAATCGGAAAGACGCTGGGAATGGTGTCCTCTGCTGCTGATTGAATCTGCGCAGGTGTCGCATCAGTAACAGTGTCGGTATACCGCTTCAGCAAGAGACCATAACCCAAATCATTTTGATATTGATTAAATTGGGCCAACGCCAGCGAATTATTTGGGTTGGCGCGCAGTTGCACCAAAGCCCCATAAGCTTTCATTCCATTTTGAATCCGCCCCACATTTTCGGCTTCAATATTGTTAATACCCGGAATGCTTGCATTCATCGAGTGGGTGACAATCAAGCCCAACATTTTTGGAATCTGCACTTGCATGAGATTTTTATGTTCTGATTGACTGGGCCAAGCAATCAAATTGAAATCTGCAGGAGGGGCTTGGGTATTCCATTCTGCCTCCACTGCTGCCAATTTCATGGGCTGAATTTTTGCAACCAAGACCCCTGTTTGATCACCCATCATCATGACCATGATGCTTGCAACCAAGCCGAATCCTGCGGCAATCGCAAACGAACGCTTTGCAAAATCAAGATCTCGTTTTTTCAAAAGATAATAGGCACTGATGCCCATGACAAACACGGCCCCTGTCGTAAACCCGCCAATGACGGTATGAACAAACCCGACCTGAGCAATCGGATTCATAAAAAGCTGAAACAAGCTCGCTGTCTGCATTCGCATGGTTTGAAAATCAAAGTACGCCCCAACAGGGTGTTGCATATATCCGTTCGCCACCAAGATCATCAAAGCAGACAAACTCGAACCTAGAGCTAAGCAAAACGTTGCAAACAGATGTTGCCCTTTTGACAGCTTGTTCCAGCCAAAAAAGAAGATGCCCAAAAAGGTGGACTCCAACATAAACGCCATCAAGCCTTCAATCGCAAGCGGTGTCCCAAAAATATCCCCCACATATTGCGAGTAATACGCCCAGTTGGTTCCAAATTGAAATTCAAGCGTCAGCCCCGTCAAGACCCCCATGGCAAAGTTGATCCCAAACAACTTGCCCCAAAACTGGGTCATATGTTTGTAGACCTCTTTGCCCGTGCGAAGGTAGGCAATCTCCATCGCAAACAGCACCCAGGCCATCCCCAAGGTCAATGGCACAAACAGAAAATGGTAAGACGCTGCCACCCCAAATTGAAGCCGCGCCAAATACACCGATGCCAATGAGGGAATCATAGAAAACGTCCTTCTGTTAAAATGAAGCGATGTATTCTACGGCAAAGATCTGAGCTTAAAAGGCGTTTTAACCTAAATGAAAATCACTTATACTCTGGGCAAGCTGATACTCTCTCAATGTGTCATGAGTAGTATGTCAAGAGTTGGAAAGATGGCTCGCCACAAAGTGAGTCATGTCTGTCAGGGCATTGGACATCGCTTGGTTGGCGGCAACAACTCCGCCGTAGGGGGTGTCTGTTTTGGCGGGGACGCGTTCGGTCATCACTTGGTCAGCCATTAATTGTGTGGTGTTGGCGTCAGAAAGACTCACATCCAAACTTAAGACGATTTCACTGGGGGTGACGGTAAAATTTTGATATAAGGCCAAAAGACTTGCGTTCAGCACATAGGTGGTGTTGCTCAAAGAAGGCCCCAAAACCACTGCTTTAAAAAGCCCAGAGTCTTGCATCGTTTTGATAATCAAAGGGGTCATCATGCTGGCTGGAGGCGCCAACCAGGCGTTTTTGGAGTACGACGCCAATTCATAGGGGGCCTTTTGGTACATCATATTTGAGCTGTCAAAGCCACGAATAGCATTGACATGCATAACCATTAAGGTTGCCGTTGGGCTGATTTTGGCAGGGGTCAGCACGGGCGTTTGTGTCAGGCTGTAGGTTGTTTCAGGCGCAACGTTGACGGGGCCAAAAGAACAGGCTGACAACACACTCGCTGCGATGAGGGGAATCAAATATTTTACGGTTTTCACAGGGCTCTCCTTGTTATTCACCAGGTCCGGCGCGTCCGGGCTGCTTGCCTCGCACCAACACCGCTGGGTTTTGTTTGACATCATACGAAAAAGCCTCCACATTGCCCGCAATGGTGTCCAGGCGATTCATGAACTGAACGGCGGGAATCATGCCTTGTTTGGCCAAACTGGTGGCTTCATTCAAGTTCTGAACGCTGGCAGTGAGCGAGGTCATTAAAATGGGGAATTGCTGACTGGAAACCGCTGTATTTCGCATGGTCATTTCCGTCTCCGTCAAGACTTGATTCAAGACAGTCGTGTTGTTGGCGATGTTCTGCGTGATGGCATTTAAATTGATGAGCAACTGCTTGAAGTTCGCCGCATTTTGCGCATCCAACATGCTTTGGACTGAAGACGACATCCCCTGCACTTGAGAGGAAGCATCTTTCAATAAACTACTCAGCTGTACCAAAATAGAGGGCTCGCTTGGAATGATTGGGTAAGGGGGCTCATCTTTGACTTTGACCAAGGGGGCATTGGGTGTATTTGCACTTAAGCTGACAAAAACAATCCCTGTCACACCCTGAGGTGCCAAGGTGGCGACGGTGCTTGTCGTAATGGGGGTGCCGTCTCGAATGTCGACATCTACAATTACTTCCTGAGGGTTGTTGACATTGAGCTCCATGCTTTTGACATAGCCCACAGTGACTCCGTTAAATTTAACCGGCGCCTCTGTGTTGAGGCCTGTGACTGACTGATGCATATCAATCAAAAAGGTATGATAAGTCGGTCGATCCAGTCCGACACTGAGCCACAGAATGCAGGTCACAAGGGCAGCACCCAGCAAAACCACGCACAGTCCAACCAAAGTATAGTGTGCTTTTGTGTCCATCACTCCCCCTTATTCAAAATAGCTTCGTATCATTGGATGAGGATTGTTCCTCACCTCATCCAAGCTGCCCACTGCCAACACTTTTCCATCCCCCAAAAACGCAACACGCCCACCCAAACGCTCTAAAGACGCCACATCATGACTGACTACGACCAAAGTTAAACCGAGCATATCACGTAGACTCAAGAGAAGCCGATCAAAGTCAGCGCTGCTTTTGGGATCGAGCCCTGTCGTGGGTTCATCCAAAATGAGCAATTCAGGATCTAAGGCAAGAGCTCGCGCGGCGGCAGCGCGTTTCAACATGCCTCCGCTCAATTCGCCAGGCAGTTTGTGGGCAGCGCTGACAGGTAGGCCGACCAATTTAATTTTGAGCAAGCTGAGTTCAATCGCGAGTGATTGGGACAGTTGAGCAAATTGCTGGAGGGGGAAGAGAATATTTTCTAAAACAGTCAAGCCGCTGAAAAGCGCGCCCTGTTGAAACATCACGCCAAAGCGTTGACGCAATGCTGAAATCACCGTGTCATTACACTTCAAAACATCCACCCCAAACAAACGCAGTGAGCCGCCCGTTGGGGGCAAAAGCATTAAAATATTACGCAAAAGCGTGGTTTTGCCCGCGCCACTGCCGCCAATGATGGCCATGACCTCGCCTTTTTTGACCTCGAAATTGAGATGCTGATGCACCACCACTCCGCCCAGGGTGTTGGACACATCCTTGATTTCAATCAGTGTTGTCATTAGATTTTCAACATGGAATACATCACTGAAAACGCGGCATCAGCGATGATGATTAAGAAAATAGCTTGAACCACACTTTTGGTGGTTTTCTTGCCTACACTGTCGGCGCTCATTTCCACCTGAAAGCCTTGATAGCAGCCGACAAAGGCGATAATCAATGCAAATGCGGGCGCTTTGGACAAGCCAATAAACAATTGTTTGAGTTCCACTGAATTGGCAAACTGAGTTAAAAAAGCGTGATAGCCGATGCCCAAACTCACTTTGGCCATAAACATGCTGCCCAGTACTCCAAAGATATCCGCCCATAAAATCAAAAAGGGGAAGATGATGATCAGGCCCAAGATCTTGGGCAAGACCAAAAACTCAAAGGGGGACAGCCCCATAGTGAGCAAAGCGTCGACTTCTTGATTGACCTTCATGCTGCCGATTTCAGCCGTGATGGCCGAGCCTGATCGCCCCGCCATAATGATGGCGGCAATCAACGGCCCAAATTCCCGCAGAATCGCAACCCCTGTCAAATAGACAATAAAAATATTGGCTCCATAGGTTTTGAGCTGAGCGCCCAGTTGGTAGGCCAACACCACCCCAATTAAAAAGCAAAGCAACCCCACAATGGGCAAAGCGCGGCAACCCGCCTGATCAATCGTGCTGATGATTGACACTGGGTGAAAGCGACGCGGATGACGCAACACCCCCGCTCCCACAACCGCCAACCGGCCAATAAAGTCAAAAAAGTGAAAGAAGTACTTGATTTTTGACACACATTCCCGCCCAATCAGTTCCAAAACCCCATCGCGCTTGGGGGGTGTCGGCAATGCATCCGGAGGATTGTGGGCAACCAAATTCAACAGCGACATCGCCTCAGGGGCAAAGGATTCAAACTGACAAACCACGCCCTGGTCTTGTAGATTGTTTGCATATTGATTTAAAAGCAGTGCCCCCGCTGTATCCAGTGCTGTCACCGCTTTTCCTGAAATCGTCACTGTCTTGGCCCCATTCACTTCAGGCACCAAAGGCAAACCCCTCAAGTGACGCGTGATCCACTCGCCTTGACATGAAAAAATAGAATTATGATAAGAATATCCTGCGCTCATGGCATGGAGTCTATGTGAAGCTCTGTACTTTGCCAAGCAGGTGATGATGAGCGACAATTATAGTGCAAGCTTTTTGATGCAAAGAGGTTTTTCTTACTCTATCCTATCGCGTACTTTTTCAGATTAACAAGGACGACTCATGGCTTATTTACAGCAGCCTAAAGATAAGCTGACCATTACCAATGTCTTGATTTTGATTAATTCCCTCATCATCATGGCGGGCGCGTTTATGACTCCACTTTGGTCCAACTTTGTCTTGCAGATTGGTGGAAATCTCCAAACAGCAGGCATTGCAATTGCGATCTTCTCCATCGTCATTGGTGGCTTTATGTGTTTGGCAGGAAAAATAGAACACCATTACCAACATGACGAGTGGTTTATGATTTCCTCGCAGTTTGTGGTGCTCGTGAGCTACATCGGGTATTTCTTTGTTCACCATCCTTGGCAGCTCTACTTGGTCGAAATGGGTCTGGGGATCGGCGGCGCCTTTCAATCTCCCGCCATCTGCGCTATTTATCAACGCTATTTTACCCAAAAGCAAAGCGCCCTCTTCTGGGCGGTTTGGAATGGGTTTTACAATATTGCCATGGGCGCAGGCGCCCTTTTGGCTGCTGTCTTGGTGAGCTATTTCAATTACAAAACCATGTTCGCCGTCTTAACGGGCGTCGCCGCCTTATGCCTCATTGTCACCATTGGCTTGATGATGAAGATCCAAGGGCAGAATTTTATGGCCTCACTGCGTT
>CAYGFJ010000041.1:0-9384 GCA_964349115.1 uncultured Francisellaceae bacterium | reverse complement strand
ACGATAAATTCTGCGCTTCCAATTGCGACCCACAGACCCCTGTTTTGGGATCCCGCGCCCCAAATACAAGCCGGGCGATTCTTGCATGAATCAGCCCCGAAAAACACATCAAACAAGGCTCCAGAGTCACATACAAAGTGGCCCCTGGCAGACGATAATTCCCCAATATACTTCCCGCCGCTCTGAGTGCTAAGACTTCCGCATGCGCCGTCGGATCATGCCGCCCAATCATCTGATTGCGCGCCCGCGCAATGACTTTTCCATCTAAGCCCAAAACTGCCCCCACCGGCACCTCGCCCTCCGTTTCCGCCAGCTGCGCCTCTTCGAGCGCCAATGTCATGTATTCAGTGTCGTTCATGGGGGGGATCATAGCACTCTTTGAAGGAAATTTCTTGCTTTAAGATGGCATGCACTGTTAAAATTCGAAAGTGGTATAGACAAGCAAAACAAGGGCATTATCATGACTTTCAAGACATTTCGAAATCTTACCTTGCTCGTGACGGCATTGGGTTTAACCGCTTGCGCCAGCAACACCTGCGTCACCATTCCTTCCAATGGCAATACGACCAGCAATACCAATATTGGATCAGGCTTGTTTGGCAGCGTTGCCATCACCCCCAGCTCCGAAAAATTGGCGGGAGATCTCTTGTTTGCAAAAGTATCTTTGTATAACAAAACTTCAGATAAGCAAAATTTGACTTATCAATTTCAGTGGTTTAGCCCAGATGGATTTAATCAAGGCAACCCCACCCCGTGGACCCCTGTTGAATTATTACCGAATATGACCAAAGTGGTCTCAAGTGTGGCGCCCACTGCGGAAACTACGCAGTACAATGTCTTAGTCTGTGCCAAATAATTAAGGATCATCATGAAAATTGCACCTTTTGCTTTGCTTCCCGCTGTATTGCTTTTGTCAGCTTGCAGCAGTCAACCTACAGTCAACTATGTCGACCCCAACACCGTTGACACCACTGCCATCACTTTTAGCTCCACTGACTTACAAACCACCGCCAAAAGCATGGTCGACCAGATGTTGGCATCTCCCGTCATTGTGCAATTGACCGCAAAAAGCGCACCCGTCATGTATGTCCAAGGGTTAACAAACAACACCAGTGAATTTATTGACACACAAGCGATCACCGACACCATCTCAACCGAATTGCTACAAAGCGGACAATTTCAATTTGTCGACATGACAAAAGTCAATGCCATCAAGAAACAGCTCACCTATCAAAACAAATCCGGCATGGTCGATCCCAACACCGCCGCTAAAATCGGCCAACAAGTCGGCGCACAATACATGTTGTATGGCGACATCTCCAGCATCACCCAAACCAACAGCAGCCAAGTATCCCAGTTTTATCAAGTGACCATGAAGCTTTTAAATATCCAATCAGGCCTCATTGTTTGGCAAGGTCAACAACAAATTCGCAAAGTCGCTACTCGTAAAACCGTGGGTTGGTAAGCTTAGATAATGATTGATTTTCATTGAAGCAAAGTTTATCTTTTGCGATAAACCTCACGGCGATTGCCCATTCTTAATACGAGAACACGTAGGGCTTGGTCTTGAATCTCGCAAATAACACGATAATCGCCAATGCGATAACGCCATAAACCACCGAAGACGCCAGTCAACATCTTTCCAGTGTTGCGTGGATCATCCAAACCCAAGACGCGGTCATCCATATAATCTACAATGCGACGTGCTGTCTGTTTGTCAAGCTTGCCAAGCTGGTTTTTTGCAGTGTCGGTATATTCAATCTGCCAACTCAAGATCTTTCCTTACATCGGTGGATGAATGAGTCTTTTCTTGGCCCTTGCGGACTCGCTCTAAAATATGGGCAGCTAAGTAGTAATCTTCCAGATCTTGAATGCCTTGCTCAATGATTTCACGCAAGTAATAGGCTTTGCTTCGACCTGTTTCCGATACCAAAAAATCAAGTCGTTGCTCGGTGTCGTGGGCTAATCTAATTGAAGTAGGCATGTTTGAATTCTCTATTTAGATACATGTAGTCATTGTATTCAACTGAAGGCGTGCTGTCAAGAATAGATTGGGGAAGATGGAGCTGCCCCCTGGACAGCTTGAAGACAGGCTTGGTAGAATCTGGGTTTTCCTGCCATGGCTTATGCATCTCGTGCTCAACACCGTTTATCGCAGTCTTCGCATTGTCAAAATCATTTATATTGTTTTGAAATATGGGCTTGATCGCACTCTATTTCGCTTACCCCTCCTTCAGGTGTTGAAATGGCTGTGTTGGTTTAACCCGTTTTATTGGAAAATCAAAAGTCAACATCTTTCGCGCGGCGAGCGCTTACGTCTTGCACTGGAAGAGCTGGGGCCGATATTTGTTAAGTTTGGGCAACTGCTGTCAACCCGTCGGGATGTGATTCCTGAAGATATTGTGGATGCGCTGACCAAACTCCAGGATCAAGTCAAATCCTTTGATCCGGCCCTGGCCATCGTAACGATTGAAACGGCGCTGGGTTGCTCGATTGAAACAGTCTTTTCGCGTTTTGATCGAGCGGTTTTGGCCTCTGCATCCATCGCCCAAGTGCATGCGGCGGAATTGAAAACAGGGGAAGAGGTCATTGTCAAAGTGCTTCGCCCCAACATTAAAGAACAAATCACCCAAGACATTGCAATATTAAAGCACTTGGCCAAAGTCATGGAATGGCTGCATCACAGTGCCCGCCGGATTCATGTCATCGGCATCGTCGATGAACTGGCCCGTACCCTCGACAATGAACTGGATTTGGTGAAAGAGGCCGCCAACGCTTCCCAATTGCGGCGTCAATTTCAGGATTCTCCCATTTTATCGATCCCAAAAATTTATTGGGAATGGACCCACACCAAAGTCTTGGTGATGGATCGGGTGTATGGCATTTCGGTCAATGACAAAAGCGCCCTTTTAGCCGCTGGATTTTCCTTGAAAGAAATCGCCAAAACCGGCATTGAAGCCTTTTATACCCAAGTTTTCCGCAATGCCTTTTTTCATGCCGACATGCATCCTGGCAATGTCTTTATTGCCCCACAGTCTCAGCGGAAGCCTTGCTGGATTTTGATTGATTTTGGCATTGTGGGCACCCTCTCCAAAGAAAATCAGCACTATCTTGCCTCCAATTTTCTGGCTTTTATCGATCGCGATTATCGCCGTGTGGCGGAATTGCATCTAGAATCAGGCTGGGTGCCGCCCACTGTCCGGGTCGATGTCTTGGAGTCGGCGATTCGAAGTGTCTGCGAGCCCTTATTTGAACTACCGCAAAATCAAATTTCCCTGGGCCAGACCCTCCTTCGCCTCATTAAAATCGCCCGTGAATTTAAAATGGAAGTGATGCCTGAATTGCTGCTGCTGCAGAAAACGCTGGTCAATATTGAAGGGGTCGCAAAGCAACTTGATCCTGAGCTCAATATGTGGACCATCGCCCGACCGATTTTGGAAAAATGGATGAAAGAGCAATTGGGCTGGCGCTTCTTTACAAAACGACTGCGTGAAATGCCTGAACTTTTTTATCAATTTTTGAAAAATTCTAGTGAGACAATCCCTGAGCGTCATTTTGTTGTAGAGTCAAAACCTTTTCTGACACGCACACCCTTTTGGCTGGGCTTGACTGTGGGCATCGTCCTCACTGGCGCGTGTGTTGTGCTGGCGCTTCATGGCAGGCTGATATAAAATCTTTCTCTTTTGAGGAAAAACATGGCAAACATTCTGGTCCTCCACGGACCCAACTTAAATCTTTTAGGCGTCCGCGAACCCTCAATTTACGGCAGCACCACTTTGGATGAAATCAACCAATTTCTCGCAGCTTCCGCCCAAGAAAATGGTCACAGCGTCCAGTGCTTTCAGTCTAATGCAGAACATGAGCTGGTCGAAGTCATCCATGCGGCGTATCAAAAATTTGACTTCATCATCATCAACCCCGCTGCCTTCACGCATACGAGTGTTGCGCTGCGAGATGCGCTGACAGGCGTTGCCATCCCCTTTATTGAAGTCCACTTGTCTAATATTTATAAACGCGAGTCCTTTCGCCATCATTCTTATTTCAGCGATGTGGCCGTGGGCGTCGTTTCTGGCTTGGGCAGCTTGGGCTATGAACTGGCCCTCCAGGCTGCCATCGTCTATTGCAATGATCAAAAACTTTCGTAAACCAAAGAGGCTCCTATGAAAATGAATGTCAAAGAAATTGAAAATCTCATCAAGCTGATGGAAAAGTCCACTTTAAGTGAGATTGAAATCACGGAAGGTGAGGAAACCATTCGCTTAAGCCGCCATATCAGCAATTCTCCCACCACCCATATTGTGCCGGTTCATACCGCTGCAAATTTTGCCCCTGTTGAAGCCACAGCTCCTGCACCCGCCCCTGTTGTTGCCGAAGTGCCCAAACCAACCGAGGGCCATCCGGTTAAATCTCCGATGGTCGGAACGGTCTATTTATTCCCATCCCCTGACGCCCCTGCTTTTGTCAAAGTGGGCGATACCGTCAAAATCGGTGACCCCGTCTGCATCATCGAAGCCATGAAAATGATGAACCGGATTGAGGCCGACAAAGCAGGAAAAATCGTCGCTGTCTTGGCTGAAAATGGCAAACCCGTTGAATTCGATCAACCCTTATTTATCATTGGATAAGAGAACACTATGCTAGATAAAATCCTCATCGCCAACCGTGGCGAAATCGCCTTACGCATTTTACGCGCTTGTCGGGAACTCGGCATCAAAACGGTGGCAGTCCATTCAACGGCTGACCGCCAACTCAAACACGTCCTCTTGGCAGATGAATCGGTTTGCATTGGCCCTGCGCCTTCCAAAGAAAGCTATTTATCCATCCCCCGCATTATTGCTGCGGCAGAAGTCACCCATGCAACAGCCATCCATCCCGGCTATGGCTTTTTGTCCGAAAATGCAGACTTTGCTGAACGCGTTGAAAAAAGCGGGTTCATCTTCATCGGCCCCCGCGCTGAGAGCATCCGCAAAATGGGCGACAAGGTCGAAGCCATCAAAACCATGAAAAAGCTGCACGTCCCTTGTGTGCCTGGCTCGGATGGCCCCTTGGGCGAAGACCGCGCACTGAATCTTAAACTGGGTGACAAAATTGGCTACCCCGTTATTATCAAGGCGGCTGGTGGCGGCGGCGGACGTGGCATGCGGGTTGTTCGTAAAAAAGAGGAATTGCTTGAAGCCATTCAAATGACCAAAACCGAAGCCTTAGCTGCCTTTGGCAACGGCATGGTTTACATGGAAAAGTTTTTAGAAAACCCCCGTCATATCGAAATTCAAATCATCGGCGATGGCGCTGGCAATGCGGTTCACCTGGGCGAACGCGATTGCTCAATGCAACGTCGCCATCAAAAAGTATTGGAAGAGGCCCCAGCCCCCGGCATCAGTGCAGAAGCGCGGAAAAAAATTGGAGCGACTTGTGTCAAAGCCTGCGAAAAAATGAAGTATCGCGGTGCGGGCACTTTTGAATTTCTCTTCGAAAATGGCCATTTCTATTTCATCGAAATGAACACCCGCGTCCAAGTTGAACACCCCGTCACCGAATTCATCACCAGCGTTGATATTGTGAAAGAACAAATCTGCATCGCCGCCGGCCACCCTTTGTCCATCAAGCAAAAAGACGTGGTGATCCGCGGCCATGCCATTGAATGCCGCATTAATGCTGAAGACCCAGAAACCTTCATCCCCTCCCCGGGCACGGTCAATGTATACCACCCCCCTGGAGGCCCAGGCATCCGCGTCGACTCTCACATTTATTCGAGCTATCGCGTCCCACCCAATTACGACTCCATGATCGCCAAATTGATTGCCTATGGCGATACCCGTGAAGTCGCCATCGCCCGCATGAAAAACGCCTTAAATGAGCTTGTGATCGACGGCATCAAAACCAACATCGCCCTCCACAAACGTATTTTGAACGACCCCGGCTTCGTCAAAGGCAGCACCAATATTCACTATCTTGAAAATGTCATCATGAAAGGCGGGGCTTCGCACTAGCCCACAAAGCTTGCCATCCCCTTTCTGGTTTGCTCATCCCTGCGCAAGTGCGGACCCACCTTCTATTACAATAAAAATATTATATTTTAATTTTTAATGCAATATAAATATTATTATTATATAATTTTGTGAATTGAACCAACGCACCAATCACCATGTTCTATCTTCTCATTTCTGATGCAATTCCCACACCATGGACCCGTGATGAAGAAAGCGATGATGCGTATGATGCCTTTCACAACCCCCTCAAATCTATCAATGAGGCATTATTATGCTTGTACGAGTCTCCAAAAAAAGCACTGCCGTATTATTCAGACTTGAAGTCTGCACTGGAGGCAGCAAAGATTCTCAATGATAGATGGCCTCAGGAAGCGCTCAGCTGTATTCTTTCAGTTGATTCATCCACACTGGACGAGGATGACTATGAAATCGAGGATTCAAACTTCAACTGGTATGGTTTAAGCCCATTTCCTGAAGTCAAGCACTTGACTGTGTGGGACCCCTTTAGTCAAAAGAGCCCCTCTGCGAGATTTGGAGATGCGCTTGTTGGAGATCGCCTACTCACATTGAGCACTCAAATCAGAATCGTCACAGAGCACCAAGCTAATTCTGCCAAAGCAGAAAGCCCGCACAGTGCCGCCAGCACTCCTTCTGAAAAACGCCCATCTCCAACATCCTCTACATTTTTGTCCTGCGCTTTGCCAGCAATAGAATCCCGTTATATGCCAAAACAAGTTGATGTTCATAAAGAGGAGTGGGAGCTCCATCCCTCGCTATGTGGGCTTAGGTAAATCTTTCCTTTCGAATTTTCATGTTTAATCGCAGATTTGCACGCCTGAGCGACTTGCCAAAACCAAGGTCTGCCCCTAAGATGCCAGCTGGATTTCCGCCTTTGCGGGGATGACAAACTGAAGGACAGACTCATGGCACTGATTTCATTACGACAATTACTGGATTATGCGGCAGAACATCAATTTGGCATCCCTGCTTTTAATGTTAATAATTTGGAACAAATTCGCGCCGTCATGGAAGCGGCCAGTGAAGTTGACAGCCCAGTCATTGTGCAAGCCTCAGCAGGAGCACGTAAATATGCAGGTTCCACCTTTATCCGCCATTTGATTTTGGCTGCGATGGAAGAATTTCCGTTTATTCCCATTGTCATGCATCAGGACCATGGCGCTTCGCCTTCTGTGTGTTTTCGTTCGATTCAAAATGGATTCAGCTCTGTCATGATGGATGGCTCATTAAAAGAAGACGCCAAAACTCCAGCCAGTTATGAATATAATGTCGAAGTGACTGAACGCGTGGCGCGTCTTGCCCATGCTTGCGGTGTCTCGGTCGAAGGAGAACTGGGGTGCTTAGGCTCGCTCGAAACCGGCCAAGCGGGCGAAGAAGATGGCTCCGGCGCTGAAGGCACCCTTGATCACAGCCAAATGCTCACCGACCCTGAAGAAGCCGCTCGCTTTGTGGCGGCCACCCAAGTCGATGCTTTGGCGATCGCGATTGGCACCAGTCATGGCGCGTACAAATTCACCCGCCCACCCACAGGGGACATTCTTGCGATAGAACGCATCAAAGCCATTCATCAACGCATCCCCAACACTCATTTGGTGATGCATGGCTCGTCTTCCGTCCCCCAAGATTGGCTCAAAACCATCAATACTTTTGGCGGAAAAATTCATGAAACCTACGGCGTCCCCGTCTCTGAAATTCAAGAAGCCATCCAACACGGTGTGCGCAAAATCAATATCGATACTGACCTGCGCCTGGCCGCAACCGGCGCCATCCGCCGCTTTTTCGCCGAAAACCCCAGCGAATTCGACCCCCGTTCTTACAACAAGGTGGCCAAAGAAGCGATGAAATCCATCTGCAAAGCCCGTTTTCAAGAATTCGGATCCGCCGGCCATGCCAGCAAAATTAAAGTGGTGAGTCTGGAGGCAATGACTGGGCGGTATTAACCCAGAGAGTAAAGTTCTACACCATACAGTTCATACTCGCACAAACGGGCCCTGTATGGGGTGCCACCCTTGTCCCACAGAGACCCATTGCTTCCGCAAAGACTGTTCTCAATATAGAGCCGGGCCAGCTATTATCCCTACAAATCTCTTCCACTTGAATTTTCCAGCTAGAAAGTGCTTGGCCGCTTAAAATGTAAAGATCCTGACAGGCATCAACAACAGATTGAATGCCCAGCAACTGAAAATAAGGGATGGAACTCGACTTAAGCAGTGTCATAACCAACCCAATTGCATCCGATAATTGAACAGCCTGAGTCGTCAGACTGATGGCCCCCAGATAGGTCGTTGTATAGCGACGCTCAAGATCCAGTGCTGCATCCTTTCGGCTGACCCATACTGACTTCCTTTCTAAAGCAGAAGCGCGGCCACAAAAAAAATCATGTACCTCGCCGATATCAGGTCTTGCTTGAGGGTTTCGATCAATCATTCTCGCCACAAAGAGAAACTCTCCATCTAAAGATCGCAGGTCTTTCTGTTCGATCAATATCTGAGATAGGAAAGTATCACGATACATTCTGCAATCATAAATCTTCGTAAAACCCCTGGGCTTCTTGATGTCTAAAAGCATCATGCCCAATGAAAACACATCACTTTTTCGAGATGCGCAAGGATTAGTGTGCAACAACTCTGGAGCCATGTACCCAGGTGTACCACAAACAACACCACGAAGACTTTCCTCTGGCCCACATGGGTGACTATAATCACGATCAATGAGATGGGCTATCTTTCCCTCGCTTGTATAAACAACATTCTCAGGCTTTAAATCCAAATGAACCAAGCCTTCTTCTGTATGTAATTGGTGAACTGCCTTCACCAGAGCCTGAACGACATCCCTTTTGGTCTCTTCACTTGGAGCTGGTGGCCGCTGACCTGCTCCCTTTTTTGGAGAAAATAGCATATATAACTCTATCCCAGGCTTTCTCTCGTGGATATACGCACGCACATTAATGGCTACCAAGCGAGCTTTTTCATCAGATTTAAGCTCAAGAGCAAGAACGCGAATTTCATTCTTTCGAATCAGCTGAGCCAAAGACCATCTAAGATTCTCCTGACTCTTTGAAAAAACGTAAGAAGAAGTGCCTTTTTTAACCACTGACAAGAGGAGATCTGGTTGATCTGACAAACTATACACTTCTTTGCTCGCTCCCTCTCCAAGCATGTTATAACGCCGAGATTCAGCATCACCAAAATCTGCCAAAGAAACAGTGGGCGGCAAAATCATTTTTTGCCAAAAATCTCCCAATTCCCTTCTGAAGTGTGTGGTTCTTTCTGCTGCCGCTAAGGCTGTTTCAGTCCAAAAAATAAGTTTACACTCTTTAGGAAAGACCATGCTGACTGGGCCAGAGGCCCCACCACCGCCGCCGCCACTGCCACTG
>CAYGFJ010000040.1:0-9397 GCA_964349115.1 uncultured Francisellaceae bacterium | reverse complement strand
GTCAGGGTAGTACAAGGTCTGATAAACATGTGAACCCACCCATCCCAAATCAGAAGCCCCCCCATATTGCTTTTCAATCGCCTGATAAGTGGAAGGATCAGGATGTTGGGTAGTCATGAACGCTGAGGCTTTGCTAAAACACTCGGCCCGAAAGCGATTCACACTTTGCGCCAATTGAGGGCTCAATTGTGTGGTATCAATCGTTCCCTGTATCGCCGGGACATCCGTATTGCATGGAAGAGAGACAATCCCTGCATTCGTTATCCCCGAAAAAGCCTCTAAAAAGAAAGCCATCAAAGGTGGAACATTAATGTCCGGAAAAGATTGGTCGCCCAGTACATTGTCATAGGTCGTCCCCGTATTGCCATAGGTCGACGCTGTTGCATTGACCGAACACACCGGCGTGTAACTGACGCTGTCCACATTCAAAGGATAAATGGGAATCATGGCAATCATCATGGCGACCATCCAACCCCCCAATTGCCAATATGCCCGCCCCAATGCAACTTTGTGCCCATAAGGGTTTTCAAATAATGTTTTGAGCCCCGACAAAGCGATAAAAAACAGAGGCAAATATACAAAACCAAAGGAGTATAAAATGTTGAAAAAGCTGTCATACACTTCTGCACCAATCACGACACCGTAAATTTCCAAAGGGCTGTTGACCATCATTGCAATGGACTCCTACTGTTGAGGTGCGGGATAAACCGCCCCATGGATGATTTCAGGAGTTTCAGTTTGATTGCTCTGATCCGTGAGCGCAGCGGCATCCTCTGTCTTCTGCACTGCCAAGACTTTTTGCAATGTGTCTGAGGTGATTTCCGAGCGAATGTCATATTCATACTTCAGGCCATTGATGTCATTTTGCAAATTGGCGATCACCTGATTGACGCTGTCGATGGCAGCCTGATTATTTTGAACTTGCTCTGTCTCCATTCCCGTCACCAACAATTGGCGTAGCATCAAAGCCTCATCCACTAAATTCTGAAATGCGACATCTTGGGCCATTTTGCTAATGGTGATACTTTGTTCTTCAACCGGCATGTTGCGGATGGTGCTGATGACATCGGGCGTCACATTGAGCCCGTAAGAACTCACCGCAGCCAAATCCTGGGCTTGCGGAACAGGTTCATTTTGTACAATATTCACAATATTTTGTGCAATCGTTTTGGGACAGGTCAGCGTGTTGTTGGCCGCATTAGGACAGCTGTATAACAAAGTGACTAAACCCACGCCACCCTGGTTCACCGCTCTTTTTGCATCCGATGAAATACTGATATTGCCCAACACCAAATCGGCCCACTGACCCGCAGCATCGGGCGTCGCCCAATATTTTGCCAAAGGACTTGTACTGGGTGCAGCCCCTGCATCATCCAAAGGACGTGCTGTATCGACCTCTATGTTATATCCTGCAACCACCACATCATAAATCACTTTGATCGGCACCTGATTGCCCGCTGTTCCCCCAGAATTTTGCCCTGCATGAAACCAAGGAACACCCGCAGCGGCAGGATTGGTCGCCAACTGTTGACTCGCTTGGGTAATATCAACATTCTGGCCTTGAGCATTCGCATTGGCATAATTGAGCCAACCCTGCGAATCTGAAATGGTAAACCAGGTTTGACTGGGCGATTTTGAGTCCTCCAAACTATCCAAAGTCTGCTGGCAGGTCTGTTCGGAGAGATTAAAAGTGTCATACAAAGACTTAAAAGCATTTTCAAGATAGCTGAACATCGAGGGGTCGATCGCAGCCAGTTTAGCCAAGCCTTCTCCCATGGCCATCGAGGTTGCGCTGTTCACAACATTTTGGTCCAAAGCCTGCAAATTGTTTTTGATATTGTTAAACCCATTTAAAATGCTAACAGCGGGGTTAAATCCATCACAACTAAACACCTGGTCGCCTAAACCCCCTCCAATCGTAATCGACTGTTGGTCAGTCACAGGAGGCAAGCTAAAATTGGAGCCCCCATTCATTTGATAATAATAGTTCGAATTCGATGGGATCATGTCCAAAGCAAAAGCACCCTGAAAGACGCTAAAACTGAAAAGGACAGCACCACTCATTTTTTTAATCATTTTCACAGACATCCTCACATTTTTTGGGTTGGTGGAACGGGAACCGATGCAAAAACCAAGTGCCCAGGGCCTTGAATACAGCCTCTGTAATGCCGCCAGACCTGAAAAACATAGTTGCCTTTTCCGGCGGCATTGTCTGCCGATCCAACGGGAAGGAGGGAGCCCACTCCCATATCACCCAAAGTGATTTTTTTGTTGTAAGGGTAAACTTCCTGCCAAATTTCATTTCTGTTGTTGAGGTCTGCATTGATGTTGGCCACCGCACAATTCTGCCCACAGGAATCATTGGTGCTGTGCACCACATGCAAAATATTGCCATTGCTAACAATCGCCCCAGCATGCAGGGCGGCTAACACCGATCCTTCATATTCATTCGGCTGATTGATACTCATGACTCGAGGATAGAGATAGCCCCAATTGGCGAACATTGAGGGCCCAATATAATATTCAAAAGGATTGTAGGTTTTGAATTGCAATGCTTCGGCAATCCCCATGCGATCTGTTGCAGCGTCTAAATCAGAGCTGTAATAAGACAAATACCCGTGGGTATCCGAACGCAGCATCCAGGGCATGTGAATGTAGTCAACAGGATCTCCAACGACATCCACCACATAGGTGTGAATCGCCTGGTCGTTTTGAGGGGGAGAAGCATTATTGGCCCCATATCCTAAATTACTTCCATATAAGCCATCGACCGCCGCATTGCCCGCAAGATGGGCTGCGGGATCCATCACCGTATTGGCCTCAATCCATGGGTCATCACCAGGGGAATCAAAAGTCGAAATCACCATGTCTGGCTGAAACTCATCTAATTCAAGGGTCGTCTCAAAAGTAGGGCCCCACATCGTCCATTCCATCCATACACAGACCCCAATCACTTTGACGTGGGCATAACTCAAATAATTGCTGACTGCATCGCTTGCAATCGTGACCCCACTGATTCTGGATGGAGGCGGCTCAGCCATGGCCACAGCGCCTGCAAGCACGGAGACAAGAAAAAACTTAAGAGTGACTTTGATCGACATCATCAATCTCCGCCACGGCCCCACTCATATCAGTATTGCCATACACCACATATTTTTGATCAACCACCACCGCAGGGACACTCACCACCCCCATCATTGCAGCGTGATAACTGCAAGTAATAGATGCGGATAAGTCCTGTAAGTCTTGTGGATTCAGTTGTTGTTGAATCGTCTCAGGCGTGCTTCCAGCTGCCTCAGCATTGAGTCGGGCAATCGCTGCACTGGACTCGTCCACATCACAAGGCATCACGCCCACAACAGGATTGGTAAATGGCAAGGTGCTGATTGTAAACGCCTCCACTGACTCAGCCATCAGGCTAGTAATAGAGCCGATCACCACAATGACCCCCGCTATCAAACACCGGTTAATCCAAGAAGCTGCGGTCATTTTGCATCTCCTTGATCTGCTTTGCTTCCAAACGAGTGGCCATGAGACGAATGGCTTCCAGCTCCGATTGAAATCCCTCCTCTTTCATGATTTTGGCAAGCTCCGCCCGCTCATGCTGTTCTGTCATCGATAAGGCCAACATGAAGCGCGGAGGAACATTTCGAAACAGTCCCGAATAGCGCTTTCCAATCCAAACCCCTTCGCTGTAAATGCCTGGAAACTTTTGAACACTGGAGAGCAAAGCTTTCATCTCAGCACTGATGGGTTTGAACGTCTCTAAATGCGCAAGTTCTTCTTGATCCAGTGAAAGCGCAATCCAAGTTTCCAACATCGAGAGAATTTTGCGTGCTTTGCCTGGAAAGTCCCCAATGTTCTGGGTTGAAAATATCAGCCATACCCCAAATTTACGAGCCACTTTAGCAAGCAAGACCAGATATACAATCCCAATCTCAGAGTTTAAGAAAATATGGATTTCGTCAAAAACTAAAAAGGTGGGCCTAAAACTCGCTTTATGCGCTTCGGCAATGGCCATCACTTTGGAAAGAAGAGAAATGCAGCAAATGTTTAACAAATCCAAATTGGACTCTTCCTGCATAAACCCAAAGTCGACGTGTAAACAATCAAATTCGCCTAAGGGTTTTGAGACCCCATTCACAAACTGGGCTTTCATGCCCAAAGTGTAATTGCTTAAATTCCTCCCGAATTCACGCAATCGGGCTTGCTCAATGGGGTTGGCAGTCGCTTGAGCGATCGCATTAAACCCTGCGGCCACATGTTGAACCAACATTTGAGGCAGGTGTGCATCCCGACACTGTTTCATGGTGTGAATCAGGGTCTGCATGATGAGCATCATGTCAGAGCGGGTTACTTTTTCGTTTTCGCGATTGTCCCCACCGGTCACCATGATGCGGGTAGCCAACATCATTTCAGTCAAAATATCTCGGTCTTCTTTGGGTTCAGCACCCTCATCCGTTGTTGCGACTGCTGCCAAAGCGTGAAGTTCGGCTTCGACTTGTTTTGCCTTATTTTCAATATATCGCTCTTCAAGCTCAATACTGCCCTCAGTCTGAATGGACAATTTCAGTAAAAGAGCCTCTTCAGTTTCAACCATGCTCAAAGCTTTGTAAGCTTCAGCATATGGGTTTAAAACAATGGGATTTTTGCGCTCAAACTTCAGCGTTCGCACATCGCGGCCGCAGGCTTTCAAAAACTTTGTCGAAAAGTCAAAAGACCCTCCCGTTTCAATCGCAATAATCCGCGGGTTGGAAATGGCTGACAGGGCCACAATCAAAGTGTTGAGCATGACCGACTTCCCAGCCCCAGTCGTCCCCACAATAAACATATGGCTATTCGATTGCTTGAAATCAGAACTCGTGGGATCAAAAATAAAAGGTTCGCCCCCACGGTTGTACCCGATAAACAAGGGATTCATCCCATCACCCTTTGATCGGCCATAGACTGGCAACAACCTTGCGATGTCATCGGCATATTTATAACTGGAGCGAAAACTCTTTTTCTTATCAAAAGCGTAGCTGAAATTAAATGGCAGAAACCGCAAATACACATCAAGAGGATAGAGCTCTTCATCGGTTCTTAAAGTGGTTAAGCCTGAGCTCGTCAGCAATGCTTTTAAATTGCGCTCGCAGGCTTCCAATTCCTCGTCTGTGTCAGCACGAATATATAAGGCTTCAGCACTTCGAAACAGCATATTGCCATTGCCAATTTCATAAAATGCGCGCTCGACATTCCGCTTGATTTGCTGAATGGCCAACTCCTGACCCACCGCTGCTTTTTTGATTTGGTTTAAATGCTTTTCAACCGCAGACTTTGACTCAAAGACCATTTGGATGGTGTAAATCGTCCCGGGCGGAAATTTGTCAATCAAGGCATATTTGTTTTTACCACTCCCAAAAGAGCGCTCACGTGAAATGACCCCAATATCGACTTCATCTTGTAAATCCTGAAACACCATGATTTTGTGTTTGACCCCATCAAACACCCAGGCGCTCCCTTCATCGTCTTTAACCGTGTCAAAAAAAACGTTTTGCGTAAAATTCCAGCCATAGGGTTTGATTGCACCAGGATAAGGATAGGCTTTTAATAATGCGTCCTGATCCCCTTCTGTAATGGCGGGTTTTGGATTAAACCATCGAAGCAGCCACTCATAAAAGTGCTTGCCCTCCAAGCGCCGCACATTCATGCCCCCCTGACGCAATTGGGTCATCAAGGTTTCCATCACCACTTTAAGCTCGTTCACCACATCCATTTTTTTACGGCTTTTACGCACAATGCCCTTTTTTGTACTTGCAGTGTGCCCTCCCCGCTCGTCTTCATAGCGACGATAAACCGCCAAACGAATGCGTCGCGTCCGCCCACGAAAACTCAAATCACTCAAAGGATCTCGAAACATCCCCTGGGGTCGACCCAACAATTTAAAATGGCGCTCCATGATGGCTAAATATTCTTTGCTTAAGGGATCCTCTGGATCTTTGACATAATCAACCAGACGACGATAAAGGGGATCTAAAGTCAAATCATCTTGAATGTAAATTTGAACAACCCAGGGATTCATGTCCTCTAAAGGCACCACACTCTGAAACACCCCTTTTACATTTTTGTGCACCTCTTCAATCATCGACCGGGGTTTGGCTTCAGTCGAAATATCCTGAATTTCCAACAAAGCACCACAGGATTTCAAGTCTTCCAGCAAAACAATATTTTCTTCATCCGACCATTCCACCCAGGGCAATTTGTCTGAAATTGAGGGTCGGGCCTCATATTGTTTTCGAATATCCTTATTTTTGACTGGTTTCATCATCACGCAAAACCCCTTCTTTAATAGTGTTCGTACGGCATCGCAAATTCATTTTGCGGATACATAAAAAATGAGGTCACATACCCAGGAACAGGCACTTGAGGCCCATTTTGAGTGGTCACCAGATGCGGTGAGACATAGACCAAAATCTGTGGATTGGGCAGGGTTTTGAACTGCTGATTGAGCCCCATCAAATCTGATGCGCCCCCTCCTGTGTATTCTGATGTTTGTCCTGGAGACAGCGCTCTTGCTGCGCTCAGGGCATCTACATTTTTATTCAAATTCATCGCATCATCCGGTGCACTCATTCCATTGGCTTCATAATAAATCTGCGCCATGGTCATATCCCCCGCTGGGGGAATCACCCCTTTGCCAGGGCTTGCACACCCATTTAATAAAACAGCGGATGCACATACAGCCCATAACCATAAAAAACTTTTTTTATTTTTCTCAAATTTTTTCATTCTATCCTCCTTAATCTAATGTGTTATTGCTGGAATAAAGGCCATTTTTTGAGGCATTCATCACCGAATTGGGGTCGTACTTAATGGGAATCGTCTGCTGAACGTTAAAAGTGAGTTCTGTTGGCTCATGATTCGTAGATGCTGGCAAAAACACAGCATCAAAGACGTCTGAAACACGGGCCTGATAATAATTGAGAGCAGCTGTACTTCCGCCAGCCAACATCGACCAGCCAAAAAGTTTCCCCGCAGACCCTGTGATATTGGTACCCGTGACCCCCGTCATCCCATTTGAAACAGTTGAAATCTGCTGATTGGCCATCACATTGCCCGCATTGGATCCTGCACCCAGTGCAGTCAAATTGAGGAGAATTTTTGGAGCATCCGTCAAATAAAGGCCATTGATACAGTTTGTTCCATCAGGCAGGGTGAGCAGGCCCAAGCTGTGGTTGGGATATACCTGCTTTCCATCATCACCATTGCTGGAACCGTCCGCAGGATATACCCAGAAATGGCCGTCCGGAAAAGTGTACGTGATTTTATCGACATACAGCGTTGCGCATCCCAGACCCATGTTGCCAATGGCATGACCCTGAATAATGGCCCCTGCAATTTGATTTGGAAGCATGTGGCCATTGGTGCCCATCAAATCCTTGTCCCCAACGATGGCTTTAAAAGGCCAGGCGGGTGCAATCAGTCGACCAGAAACAGGAACTTCAGCCAAAATGGCTGTCATCATATAAACACTTCCAATGGTCGATCCATTAGGAATGGCGTACATCAATCTGGGCTGGTTCTTTTGATCACGGCGGATATCACTCGGCAAAGCGGGTGGCAGATTTTCTTGCGCATTGCTGGCTCCATTGCCATATACCGCAGCAATGTTATTCCCAAAGTTGGCTTTTCCATTTCCATTTCCAGCATTTCCTGCCGTAGCACTCACAAAAACTTGACTGATGTCATCGACAGAACCAATGACCCCCCCGCTCCCTTGAGCAGACAAACCCGATCCTCCTCCTGAAACCCCTTCGCCATTGACCACATAGCCTGCTGTATTTTGCTGGGGTGAAGTGCTGGATGTGAGGGCGCTGTGCTGAGCGCTCATTTCAGATTGTAGTTGAGTCACCACCGAGTCCAACTGGCTGGTCAAAGAGCTTTTGACTTGATTGATATTTTGAGAGTCATTTTGGGTTTGTGCTTTTTCCAAAGCCGCATTTTGAGCGGATAGAGTTGCATTGCTTTCTTCCAGCTTTTTTTGATTGGCCACCACAGTGTCTAAAACCTCTGTGTTGGTATCTCCACTTTGATAATCATAGGCCGCAATCGCATTGGGATTGGCCCCTTGATTGGTCGCAGGTTCTGTGACCCCACCGCTGTGCATGAGCGAAAATACAAATCCCAGAAAAACAACCATCCCAAGACTGCCTAAAGCAATCATCAATTTAGGATTTTTAGGCTTCATTGCAAAATCTCCTTAGCGATAGTCAACAGAGGCGACAAGCGCACGGTTAAAGGGCTGATCGGACACCAAAAAAACAGTGGTGCGATCGTTAGGGGTCCCCTGTGGGGTCAGGTAATTTGTAGGATAAAAGGCCTTGGCCTGCCAATCTCCAATAAAATCCTGAAACGGGTCAAAGTAAACGCTTTCTTCGTTGGGATTCATGAGCAAAACGGCAGTCACAAACAAGTCGCCATTCCGAAAACTCACCTCAGGCATCGCAATCACATTGGCCCCCATCAGCAGATGAACAGCATGGGTGGTGTGCATGGGGCTGCGTGTGAAATTAAAATACTCAGGATTGGTATTCAGTTGCGTGAGAAGACGCTCGGGCCAATAGAGTTCGGCTTCTGCATATTGAAGCATTGCAATATACCCTGGCTCTGTTGGGTTTTCAGAATGTGCAGCGCTGGTTGTAGTGGATGGAATTGAGCTCACAACACTCACCGCTGTATCGTCTCCCCCTGCTTGCGCAGACAAGTCCAGATAGATAATTTGCCCACTATTTATGACTTCAACATAAGTGCGAATGGGTGCAAAGGGCTCAAGTGCACGAATATACAAAGTGCCATCATTATTGGAAATGGTCACTTTGTCTGCCGTCAGGGAGGGATCCATATTTTTAAATTGAACCGCTCCTGAAAAGTGGATCAAGCGTTCTTCCCCTACCGGTACCGTAAATGAAATAGGAGTGCCCTGCCACACCACATGTTCTGTCGCTGGAGCACTCATCTCAACGCCAACACCTGGCGTCATATCCGCATACAGAAACATAGAAAGTGAAAGCGTAAAACCCAGCGCCAGTAAATTTTTTTGAATGGTTTTCATAGATAGAACCTCATACATTGGTTTGAATTCGGGTGGGTTGAGCAGCAAAGCCATCGATGACCAGCCCCCAGGGGTTGCTTGTGATAGGCAGATCCGTGCGGTTGATGAGGAGGGGATAGTCCATGACAACGTCTTTTACAACCTGGTTGTCCACCGTTTCCACAATTTCAACATCCAAATTAACCTGCCAGGATCCATTGCTGATCGCAGTCACTGCACTGGGTTGATAGACACCCACCAAACTCATATAGCGCTTGCGATCTAAAGCATTTTGCGATGATTTAGAGCTGCAGTCTGATTTAAGCC
>CAYGFJ010000039.1:6942-9508 GCA_964349115.1 uncultured Francisellaceae bacterium | reverse complement strand
CCCCAAGAGCAAAGTGCCATAACGGGTATATTGAACAATTTTCCGTTGTCCCGATGCCCCTTCTTTCTTCAATTCAGCCAACTTTGGAACCACAGCAGAGAGCAATTGAATAATAATAGAAGCCGAAATATAAGGCATGATCCCCAAAGCAAAAATAGTTAAGCGTGATAATGCGCCTCCAGAGAAGACATTAAACAGGCCTAAAACAGTGTTGCTTTGAGACTGAAAAAAATTGGCTAATTTTGTGGTGTCAATGCCCGGAACAGGGATATAGGCACCCAGGCGATACACCATGATGCAGAGTAAAACAAAAAATATCCTCTTACGAAGCTCTACAAAAGCAGTCATTATAAAACCTTGCCACCCGCATCAATGATTGCTTTCTTGGCACCTGCTGTAACACCCAATCCTTGTACTGTAATAGCACGCTCAATTTTTCCAGACAAAAAGACTTTTGCATATTTCACATTGCTACAAACGATTCCATTTTGGCGAAGAACGGCCAAATCGATTTCAGTCTCAGTCAAGCTGTTTAATTCAGACAAGCGCACTTCTTCACGTGCCAAAGATTTCATGGAAACGAAACCAAATTTCGGCAAACGACGTTGCATTGGCATTTGTCCACCTTCAAAGCCGACTTTGTGATAACCACCAGCCCGCGCTTTTTGACCTTTATGGCCTTTGCCTGCTGTTTTTCCAGTACCCGACCCAATGCCACGACCCAAGCGTTTAGGTGCTTTTTTAGATCCTGCTGCAGGGGACAATGTATTCAATTGCATCTTATTCTCCAACCTTAACCAAATATGAGACTTTCCGGATCATCCCACGCACTTCAGGCGTGTCTTCCAACTGAACGGATTGACCGATTTTTCTGAGCCCCAAACCACGAACACAGGCTTTATGCGCCTCAATTCGATTTGCAGGACTGCCTACAAGCTTGACTGTTACCACTGCTTTATTTGTCATTTTGCCTTACCCCACAATCTCATCAACAGTTTTGCCACGTTTTGCTGCAATTTTTTCAGGAGAAGACATCAAGGTCAGCCCATTCACCGTTGCACGAACGACGTTTCCAGGATTGGTGGATCCATAGGTTTTTGCCAAAACATTATGAACACCCATCACTTCAAACACGGCACGCATCGCGCCTCCCGCAATAATTCCTGTACCCTCTGATGCAGGTTGCATATACACGGTGGACGCACCAAATCTTTCTTTCACAGGATGCCAAAGCGTCCCATTGTTCAAATGAATCGCAACCATGTTTTTGCGCGCAGCATCCATGGCTTTTTGTATTGCAACAGGTACTTCACGTGCTTTGCCGTGCCCGTATCCAATCCGACCATTTTTGTCTCCCACAACAACGAGAGCGCCAAATGTCAGAATCCGTCCGCCCTTCACAACCTTGGTATGACGATCCACTGAAATGAGTTTTTCAACATATCCACCTTGTTGCGCTTCTGCTCCTGTTACTTCTTTTGCGACTGCATGTGACATAGTAAATCCTTAAAATTGAAGACCGGCTTCGCGTGCTGCATCCGCCAATGCCTTCACACGACCATGATATTTAAACCCTGAGCGATCAAACGCTATCTCTTTAAATCCTTTTTGCAAAGCACGCTCAGCAATGACTTTCCCAACCAACGCAGCAGCCTCGATGTTGCCAGGGCTTTTCAGTTGTGAACGCACTTCTTTTTCCAAAGTGGATGCGCAAGCCAAAGTTTGTGCCTTATCTGCTGAAAGCAAATAGGCATAAATATGCCGCGGTGTGCGATGCACAGAAATGCTGACCTTACGCAGTTCTTTGATATGCGCTCTTGTAGGTTTCGCCCGTTTTAATCTTGATTCTTTCTTCGTCATTATTCCACCATCACTTTATTTTTTCTTAGTTTCTTTCAAACTAATACGCTCATCCGCATAACGAATTCCCTTTCCTTTGTAAGGCTCGGGAGGACGATATGCACGAATATCCGCGGCAACTTGACCCAACAAGGCAATGTCCGCACCCTTTAAAATAATTTCTGTTTGTGTGGGTGTGTCCACCGTGATACCCTTGGGAATCACATGATCAATCGGATGAGAAAAACCAACCGAAAGATTCAAACTCGAACCCTGTGCTTTTGCACGATAACCGACACCCACCAAGGTCAATTTTTTCTCAAAACCTTGAGAAACCCCAGTAATCATATTTGCAATGCGTGCTCGCGCTGTTCCTGCATGCATCTTGGACTCTGGATTTTCCCGATCAAAGCCAAACACGACTTCATTGCCCTTCAGCTCAACCTTCACGGTATCATGAGGGGTAAAGGACAGCTGGCCTTTTCCACCTTTGACATCCACCTGTGATCCGACAAGAGTGACTGTCACTCCAGCAGGAATCGTGATGGGTTTATTTGCAATTCTTGACATCTTAAACCTCTTTATTTACGCAACAAAAAACAGCACTTCGCCGCCCAAACCCAGCTTCTTCGCTTGACGATCCGTCATGATCCCCTTGGAAGTTGAAACCACTGCAACACCAAACCCACCTTTTACTTGAGGCAAATCGTCAGAGCCACGATAATTT
>CAYGFJ010000039.1:0-6932 GCA_964349115.1 uncultured Francisellaceae bacterium | reverse complement strand
CAAACCAGGAGTGCTGACTTTCTGCAGCAATTCAATGACGGGTTTCTCTTTAAAGTATTTCAACTTCACCGTCAAAATAGGTTTGACTTCGTCCGTCACCGAAAGACCTTCAATATAGCCTTCTGATTCTAGTAAGTTCGCAATCGCTACCTTCAGTTTCGAAGAAGGCATGGAAACCTCTACGTGATGGGCGCGTTGCGCGTTTCTGATACGCGTGATCATGTCAGCGATAGGATCTTGCATTGTCATCGATTTTTCCTTACCAGCTTGCTTTTGTTAAACCAGGAACATCACCAAACATGGCAAGTTCCCTCAATTTATTACGACCTAGGCCAAACTTGCGATACACCCCATGAGGTCTACCCGTCAATTGACAGCGATTGCGTAAACGAATTTTGCTTGAATCTCTAGGCAAACTTTGCAATTTGGCCTGAGCATCCCACTTCTCTTCATGGGAAGCAGTCAGACTTTGAATAATCAATTTCAGTTCTGCACGTTTTTTTGCAAACTTTGCAACCAGAAGTTCTCGCTTCAGTTCACGTTGAATGATACACAGCTTAGCCATAATTCCCCTCTTAGTCCTTTAATGGAAAACCGAATGCAAGCAGCAATGCTTTTGCTTCTGCGTCCGTTTTCGCGCTCGTCGTAATTGTAATGTCCATTCCACGGATGCTATCAATTTTATCGTAATCAATTTCCGGGAAAATAATCTGTTCTTTCACACCCATACTGTAGTTTCCACGCCCGTCAAACGAACGGCCATTCAGCCCACGAAAGTCACGGATACGAGGAATTGCAATGGCAATTAGCCGATCCAAAAATTCATACATTCTTGCCCCACGCAAAGTCACTTTGCACCCAATAGGCCAGCCTTCACGAATTTTGAATCCAGCAATCGATTTACGCGTCATGGTTACAATGGGTTTCTGACCACTAATCGCAGTCATGTCTGTCACCGCATGATCAATCAGTTTTTTGTCTTTGGATGCTTCGCCCACACCCATATTCAAAGTAATTTTTTGAATTTTTGGAGTCTGCATGACGTTCGCATACTGAAACTGATCTTGCAGTTTTTTCACGACCTCTTTTTGATAAAAATCTTTTAAACGTGTCATAGTGTACCTCTTATGCCTTAACCAGTTCGCCGCTCGACTTAAACACACGTGCTTTCTTGCCATCTTCTAACACCTTGATTGCAACACGGTCTGCTTTTTTAGTCGCGCTATTGTAAATTGCAACATTGGAGAGATGAATAGACGCTTCACGACTGATAATCCCTCCCTCAATATTTTTATTTGGATTGGGTTTCACATGCTTCTTGATCATGCTGACCCCTGCAACCAATACGCGATCACCCAAGATACGCAATACTTTCGCAATCTTACCTTTATCTTTTCCAGTGATTACAATCACTTCGTCATCTTTTTGAATCTTTTTCATCATTTCACCTTATAACACTTCGGATGCGAGCGAGACAATTTTCATAAATTTCTCAGTTCGGAGTTCGCGGGTTACCGGCCCGAAAATACGGGTGCCAATGGGCTCATATTTTGCATTCAACAACACCGCTGCATTCCCATCAAAACGAATCAAGGAACCATCACTCCGACGCACGCCTGCTTTGGTACGAACCACCACCGCAAACAACACTTCACCCTTCTTGACGCGACCCCGAGGAATGGCTTCCTTCACGGTAATTTTAATCACATCGCCAATCCGAGCATAACGTCGTTTTGAACCTCCCAACACCTTGATGCACTCAACAATCTTTGCTCCACTGTTGTCTGCTACACCAAGTTCTGTCTGCATCTGAATCATAATTGAATCCTTTTCAAAAACACTTATTTCGCTTTTTCAACCACATTCAATAAAACCCAAGATTTGGTCTTAGAGAGCGGTCGAGATTGCTCGATCAATACTTTATCGCCGATCTTCGCGATTCCTGCTTCATCATGCGCATGAAACTTCGTGGAACGGGTCAAAATCTTTTCGTACTTAGGATGACGCACTTTACGCTCAACCATCACGACAATGGTTTTATCCATTTTATCGCTTGTTACAATACCTTCTACTTGAACTGTCATCTTTACTCACCCTTCTGTGCTAAAACAGTCTTGGCCCGCGCAATGTCTTTCCGCGCAAGAACCACCTGATGTGATTTAATGGGCTGACCCAAGGCTCTTTGTGTTCTCAAGTTAAATTGTTCTTTTAACTTATCGACAATCAACTGCTGCAATTCAGCGGGTGATTTTTCCCTTAATTCGACTGCTTTCATTATAGTATCGTCCTTGTGACAAATGTGGTTGCAAGAGGAAGCTTCGCTGAGGCCAACTTAAATGCTTCACGCGCTAATTCTTCAGTGACGCCTTCAATTTCGTAAAGCACTTTACCAGGCTGAATTTGTGCAACCCAATATTCAACGCCGCCCTTACCGCTTCCCATCCGAACTTCCAAAGGTTTTTGGGTAATCGGCTTGTCTGGGAAAATACGAATCCAAACTTTACCGCCCCGTTTCAAACACCGACTGATAGCACGACGCGCTGCTTCAATCTGACGTGCCGTAATGCGCCCATGGGCCATGGCTTTCAAGCCAAACTCTCCAAAACTGACTGCGGCACCGCGCGTTGCAATTCCACGATTGCGCATCTTTTGCTGTTTACGATATTTAGTACGTTTAGGTTGCAGCATTATTTATCTCCTCGGGAAGAACGCTTGGCGCCTTTCTTCTCTGAACGGCTGGCTTCCTCATTGTATTGCTCTTCTTTCAACTTCTTTTCGCTCAAGACTTCACCTTTAAAAATCCAAACTTTCACACCCAAAACCCCATAGGTAGTGTGTGCTTCATAAAGCGCATAATCAATATTGGCACGGAGGGTATGCAAAGGAACACGTCCTTCACGACACCATTCAGAGCGTGCAATTTCAGCACCGCCCAAACGTCCAGAAACACAAATCTTCACACCCAAAGCACCTGCTTTCATCGCGTTTTGAACCGCGCGTTTAATCGCTTTACGAAACATAACACGTTTTTCCAGCTGTTGGGCAATGCTCATTGCAACCAATTTAGAATCAAGCTCAGGTTTTTTCACTTCTTCAATGGTGACATGAGAAGGTACGCCAGTGATTTTGGCGACTTCTTTCTTCAAACGCTCAATATCCTCGCCCTTTTTACCAATCACCACACCAGGACGTGCGGAGTAAATCGTGACTTTGACGTTTTCAGCAGGGCGTTCGATTTTGATATTGCTCACTGCCGCTTGCAAAAGCGCTTTGTTCAGGTACTCACGTACTCGAATATCCGCAATCAATTTCTTCGCGTAACTCTTCGTATCTGAATACCAAACAGAATTCCAACCGCGTACAATACCGAGCCTTAAGCCCACTGGATTCGATTTTTGTCCCATTATCCCGTTATCCTTCTATTTTATTTTGAGCGCCCAACCATACCGAAATATGGCAGCCTCTTTTTGTAATCCGATTGCCACGGCCTTTTGCTCTCGCACGGAAACGCTTAAAGCTGACCGCTTGATTGACAATAATGCGAGACACTTGCAAATCATCAATATCTGTACCGTGGTTATGCTCCGCATTTGCGACAGCGGATTCTACCACAGCTTTAATTTTTTTCGCAGCTTTTTTTGAACTAAAAG
Source organism: uncultured Francisellaceae bacterium (assembly GCA_964349115.1). Lineage (GTDB taxonomy): Bacteria > Pseudomonadota > Gammaproteobacteria > Francisellales > CACEW01 > JAJZUD01. The sequence goes on along the minus strand of CAYGFJ010000039.1, from coordinate 3,282 downwards.
CGAGAATTTCAAGGGCCTGATGCACAGGTTTACCACGAACCAAATCTGCAACCAAACGCGCCTTTTGATCCGACATTCTCACATTCTTTAAGTGTGCACAAACTTCCATCTCTATCACCTTGTTTCTTTCGCTTTACGATCACCGGAGTGGCCGCGGAATGTTCTGGTGAGAACGAATTCTCCCAATTTATGTCCAACCATATTATCTGTGACAAACACAGGAACATGTTGGCGGCCGTTATGCACTGCGATGGTTAATCCAATCATATCTGGAATAATCATCGAACGACGCGACCAGGTCTTGATCGGTTTTTTACTCTTGGTCTCAGCAGAGTCAATGACTTTCTTCAGCAAGTGAAGATCAACAAAGGGACCCTTTTTTAACGAACGTGGCACTTTACTTCCCCTCTCTTAATTACTTACTACGACGTTGCATGATCATATTCGTCGTCCGTTTATTGCGACGCGTCTTATACCCTTTGGTCTTCTGACCCCATGGCGAAACTGGATGACGACCGGCAGCCGTTTTTCCTTCACCTCCTCCATGTGGGTGGTCAACTGGGTTCATCACAACCCCCCGAACAGTGGGTCTGATCCCGCGCCAACGAGATGCACCCGCTTTTCCTAAAGAACGCAGATTATGTTCAGAATTGGAAACTTCTCCAATCGTTGCACGGCAATCTACCAGCACTTTACGCATTTCACCGGAACGCAATCTCAAAATTGCATACTGGCCTTCTTTGGCAATCAACTGAACTGAAGTTCCAGCGCTTCTTGCCAACTGAGCACCCTTCATCGGTTTCATTTCAATACAATGCACGAAAGTACCAATCGGAATGTTACGAAGGGGTAAACAATTGCCAAGCTTGATCGCAACATCACTGCCAGAAGCAACTGGATCGCCTTCTTTCAAATCTTTGGGGGCAATAATGTATGCTCTTGAACCATTGGAATACTTAATCAAAGCAATATAAGCAGTACGATTGGGATCATATTCAAGACGCTCAACCACCCCAGGAACACCATCAGCAAGGCGCTTGAAATCAATCAAACGATATTGCTGTTTATGACCACCGCCATGATGACGAACTGTAATGCGACCATAGGCATTACGACCCCCTGTTTTAGACGCTTTCGCCAACAAGGGTGCATAGGGCGCTCCCTTATGCAAATTCGCATTTTGAATCTTTATCACAAAACGCCTTGCGGGTGATGTGGGTTTACATTTTACAATTGCCATCTTTCTATCCTTTTCTCAAATCAGGCTTCTGAGACACCGAAATCAATTTTCGAACCTTCGCTCAAGCGGACATACGCTTTTTTCCAATCTTGGGTTCTTCCAACTGTACGACCAAAACGACGGGTCTTGCCCTTCACATTTAAAGTGCGTACAACATCGACTTTCACCTCAAACATTAACTCTACAGCACGTCTAATTTCAGACTTGTTAGCGTCCTTTAAAACTTTAAAAGCCACTTGCTGCGCAGTCCCATTGGATAGGCCATAAGCCTTTTCCGTCATCAGCGGGGACACCAAAATTTTCATTAATTTTTCACGATTCATATCAGTCTCCCTTCCAGCGTTTTCAAGACATCCGCTGTCATTAATACTTTTTGATACGCAATCAGGCTGACCACATCCACGTCATGACCATCTCTTACATCCAAGCCGTAGACATTACGAGATGCCAAGTACATGTTTTCATCCACTTCAGGAACCACAATCAACACATCTGTTAAATTCATTTTCTTGAGACGCGCCATCAAATCTTTTGTTTTGTGCGTATCCACAACAAATTGATCCACCACCATCAAACGTTCTTGACGAATCAATTCAGACAGCACCGACGACATGGCTGCGCGATGCATTTTACGATTGATTTTCTGACTGTGATCTTGGGGTTTTGCTGCAAAAATCACTCCCCCTTTACGCCATAATGGGCTTCTACTTGTTCCTGCACGAGCGCGGCCTGTTCCCTTTTGCTTCCAAGGCTTGACGCCACCGCCACTGACTTCAGCACGGGTTTTTTGGGCTTTGGTTCCTTGACGAGCATTGGTCATATAGGTGGTTGCCACCTGATGCACCAAAGCTTCATTGTAAGGACGGTCAAAAATGGCCTCAGACACGGCTACTTTTGAAATAGGCGACTGATCGCAATTGAATACTGTTAAATCCATCATCTAACTCCTAGCCTTTCACTGTAGCGGTAATCATCAACACACTCTCTTCACATCCTGGAACACTGCCCTTGATGACGAGAAGATTGCGCTCTTTGTCAATTTTGATGACCTCTAAAGCTTGCATTGTTCTTTGATCTACACCCAAGTGACCCGCCATTTTCTTACCTTTGAAAACGCGACCCGGTGTTTGATTTTGACCAATGGAGCCAGGAACACGATGTGAGCGGGAATTACCATGGGTCATGTCTTGCGTTCTGAAATGGTGACGCTTCACCACCCCTGCAAATCCGCGACCTTTGGTGATGCCAGTTACATCGACTTTTTGACCTTCTGTAAAAATTTCCAGATGATAGCTTCCACCGACATTCAAATCTGTGGAATCGATACGAAATTCCCACAATCCAAAACCAGGCTCTACATTTGCTTTTGCAAAATGTCCTGCGGCTGCTTTGTTCACACGTGAACGCTTCTTAGCCCCTGTTGTGATTTGAATTGCACCGTACCCATCATTGGCAGCGGTCTTGACCTGAGTCACATAGTGAGGCTGAACCTCAATTAATGTCACAGGGATCGACGCGCCTTCTTGCGTGAAAATGCGTGACATGCCGCATTTACGACCTACTATACCTACTGTCATTTTCTTTCCTTATTCACCGTGCTAGTTACGATTGACCAACACTGCTTAAACCTAAAAACTGCTTGCCCTCTACGCAAGGGCACGCATTCTACCTCAAAATAATCTTAACGTCTACCCCTGAGGCCAAATCTAATTTCATGAGCGCATCAACAGTAGCCGCATTCGCAAGAATATCAATTAAACGGAGATGCGTTCTGATTTCATATTGGTCACGCGCATCTTTATTCACGTGAGGAGAAGTTAAAACCGTCCAACGCTCTTTTTTTGTAGGCAATGGAATGGGGCCAATGACCTGAGCCCCAGTACGTTTTGCTGTCTCGACAATTCCATACACCGCATCGTCAATCAAACGATAGTCGAAGGATTTTAATCTGATCCTAATTCTTTGCTCTTGCATTTCTTTTCCTTAAGCCAAAATCTTGGCAACAACACCTGCACCCACTGTGCGTCCGCCTTCACGAATGG
>CAYGFJ010000038.1:8272-9562 GCA_964349115.1 uncultured Francisellaceae bacterium | reverse complement strand
CCTAAATCCAGTGCGTCTACCAATTCCGCCACTCTCGCAAAGAAAAATGCCGCTCGGAAGCGGCATTTTAAGCATTGAACCAATAGTCTCTCGACGATTAGAACGCTGCGGTAAGATCCAAAGCAACAGTGCTGTTGGAGATGTTACCAACATTGGTCGAGCCATTGTTGATATTGATACCAGAAGGCGTACCAGTGCCAGCTGCATTGGCTACACCGTAGAAGTTAGCAATACCAGAGGTATATGCATACTCAAGTCCAACCCAAACATTGTTGAGCGGAGCAACACGGTAACCCAAGACATATTGGCTACCCTTACCAGCTGTTGTGTTGGTTAAGCTAGCACCGCTGTAGTCAGCATTGACAACACTCTTGTAGCCCATAACTGGGAAGTTGTAGTCAGCGCCAATATTCCAAGCTTGTGCACGTTGATTGCCCGTCAAGTTGGTTTTGTTTGCGGTGGTGTCATATTCGCCCAAGAGGTCGAAGCCCATGGCGGATACTTTACCATTCACATCCCATGCACCATTGGTTTTATCTTGGGTTTGTTGTTGGAAGGAAGATCCCGCCAAATAACCAGCTCCCAAATTCCAAGTCACAGGACCATTGGTCATGCCGTAGCTTAAGTTGAGTGCACCGTTATCTGCTTTGCTGGCGGTTGAGGTCTTGAGATTGCTGTACTGATAAGCACTTCCAACACTGGTCGCTGTTGCGCTTTCAGCACCCCCATTTATCAAACTCAAAACACCGTTAAAGCCATATGCATTCACACCCACACCCACAGTACTGCCGTGCGCTTGGAAAAGTGTACGATTCAAAGGTTGATTGTACATGTCAGTCGTTGCAAAACTACCGAAATCGATGTCTTTGTCACCCACAAAGCCATACACAGGCATTTGGCTCAAATTGCCCAATACAACATAAGCATTTTGAATCCCAAAGCCAGGAGACGCAGAACTACCTACAATGCTTTGACCAAATTGAACAAAACCGGTTGCCCATGAACCCATTTCAGCCGTTGTTGCTAAAGAAGCATCTGTCAGCTCGATGTTGGTTCCCGAATTAACGGTACTGGAGGCACCAGCAGCCTTGTTGATCACAGGGTTGATGAAAGAACCTTGTGGGTTAGAGCGATCATACACAGCATCAGCTTGTACGAAACCACCCATCGTCAACACTTGGTTCATGCCATTTTGACGGGCTTGCAACAAGTTCAGTTCTTTGCCAACACCTGATTCGTTACTCATCATTTGCATGCTGAGATTGGAGTTGAGCCCAACCACACCTGCCA
>CAYGFJ010000038.1:0-8262 GCA_964349115.1 uncultured Francisellaceae bacterium | reverse complement strand
TGCCCATTGATCCGACTTGTGATTGCAACTGATTGACTTGCGCTTGCAAGCTGCTTAATTGAGAGTTCACATCTGCATTAGCAAAGCTAACAGCGGAAGCAACACCCAATGCGATTGCGATTGCTTTTAATTTCACGTTTGTTTCTCCTTTGTTTAAGTTAAATCGTGGGCTTTCACACAAAGCCTAAGTTTGCGGAGCTTACAATACAAATTTTTATATTGCAAGCCTTCTGTTTACAGATCCACAAAAACCCGGAGGTTTGTGTGCAGCTGCCCGTATGAGCTCAAAAAAAACACTTACGGCTGGCGGTCATTGTATTCACTTATTTTCAGCAAAGCAAGACCCCTGGTGTAAATATTTGTAACTTTAAATATGTAACTTACAATTTGTCTGCATGAGACGCCAGATATTCCGACACACCCGCTGGATTTGCCTTCATTCCAGCCTTCCCCTTTTGCCATCCTGCTGGGCAAACTTCTCCATGTTCATCGAAGAATTGTAACGCTTCGACCATCCGGGTCAGCTCATCCATATTGCGTCCCAAAGGCAGATCATTCACCACTTCGTGACGTACGAAGCCTTTTTTATCGAGCAAAAACGTGGCTCTAAAGGCCACCCCTGCCTCAGGATGCTCGACCCCGTAAGCTTGCGTGATTTTGTGATTGATATCCGCCACCATGGTATAGGCCACAGGCCCAATTCCACCGTCTTTAATGGCGGTGTTGCGCCATGCATTGTGAGTGAAGTGTGAATCGACAGAAACACTGATGACTTCCACGCCCAGCTTCTTTAAGTCTTGACAGCGATGATCCAGCGCAATCAATTCAGACGGGCATACAAACGTAAAATCAAGGGGATAAAAAACAATAACACAGTATTTCCCTTGAACCGACTTCATTAAATTGAAGTCATTGACAATCGACCCATTGGCCAAAACCGCTGGGGCATTAAAATCGGGGGCAGGACGCCCAACCAAAACAGACATGAGAGACTCCTTGTTGTGTTGAAAATAAAGGGACTCGCCCAGTTTACTTCAATTCATTTTACTGTCAATCTGTACTATAATTTTTGAAAACGAAGTGGCGACACTCTTTTATGTCCATTGATTTTTCTCAGTTAAACCAAAAATATCGTGCCAATGAGCAAGAAAGCTTGGCCATACTGCGCGAGTTTGTTGCCTGGGCCCCGCAAGACAAAGCCATCATTGAAGAGCGCGCCCGAAAATTGGTGACTGAAGTTCGCGGACGCCGCTTAAAACGAGGCGGCATCAATGCATTTATGGCGGAATATGATTTGTCTAATCATGAGGGCCTGGCCTTAATGTGCCTCGCAGAAGCTTTATTGCGGGTTCCAGACACTTTAACCATGGACCGCCTCATTCGCGATAAACTTCAAAAAGGCGCCTGGAACAAACATTTAGGGGAAAGCGAGTCACTCTTCGTGAACGCAAGCACCATGGGCTTGGTCGTAGCAGGCAAACTTTTGCCCAAGGAAGCCTATAACTCCCGCGCTTTGAAGTCAGCCCTCCACGAATTTTTTGCTCGCAATACTGAAAAGACCATTCGCCACGCTGTGCGTTATGCCATGCGGATTTTGGGCAATTATTTTGTCATGGGCGAGAAAATTGAAGATGCCCAAACTCGCGCCATGAAATCTGAGATGCGTGGCTATCGCTATTCTTATGATATGTTGGGCGAAGCCGCCCGCACGGAACCTGATGCGCTGCGCTATTTCCATGAATACCAAGAAGCCATCGAAGCCATCGGAAAAAACAAGGGTCACAGATCCCTTTATGAATGTGCAGGCATCTCCATCAAATTGTCTGCCATCTATTGTCGATATGAGTACATGAACCTCGCGCGTGTTTTAGAAGAGTTGTATCCACGTGTTAAAACACTTTGTCTGCTGGCAAAGACCCACTCGATCTCTTTAACCATTGATGCTGAAGAAGCCGATCGCCTCATTCCCTCTTTAATCATCCTCGAGAAGTTGGCATTAGATCCTGATTTAAGTGGCTGGGAGGGTTTGGGCTTGGCGGTTCAAGCTTATCAAAAACGTGCTTTTTATGTGCTGGACTACTTAAAGGCACTTGCCGAAGAGTCTCATCGTCGACTGATGGTGCGTCTGGTAAAAGGCGCCTATTGGGACACCGAAATTAAATCCGCTCAGGAGCAAGGCTTTGAAGACTACCCCGTCTTCACCCGCAAAGCCTATACGGATATTTCCTATTTGGCCTGCGCCAAAAAACTGCTGGCTCATCCTGATGTCTTCTACCCCATGTTTGCCACCCACAATGCCCACACGGTGTCTGCAGTGTTCCAAATAGCTGGTGAGTATCGGGACTATGAATTTCAATGCCTGCACGGCATGGGCGACACCCTTTATGATCAAATTGTTGACCCCGCAACCGAAATGGCCATGCCCTGTCGCGTGTATGCGCCTGTCGGAACGCACAAAGATTTACTGGCTTATTTGGTCCGTCGTCTGCTTGAAAATGGGGCCAATTCTTCTTTTGTCAACCAAATTTTAGACCCTGCTATCCCCGTCGCCCACTTGACCCGCGACCCGCTTGAAATTGCAGAAATCATGAATTATCAAAGCCACTCGGCCATCCCTCTTCCTCCAAAACTCTATGGTGAAAAACGTATGAACGCGAAAGGTCTCGATTTAAGCAACCCCCACATTTTGAGCCAGGTGGTGGGTGAACTGCATGAAGCTTCACAAGATCACTGGATGGCCGTCCCCATGCTGGGCGAGAAAGTTGATTTTTCAAAACGAAAAGTGACTTTGCACAATCCTGCCAACACTGCAGAAGTGGTGGGCCATGTCATTGAAGCCCAGGCTCAAGACGTCGAAGCGGCTTTGAGTACTGCAAGCAAAGCCTTTCAAACTTGGAAGAATGTCTCGGTCTCTGACCGCGCTGCCTTTTTAAAGCGGGCTGCAGATTTGCTCGAAACCAATATGACCCGCTTCATGGCAATGGCCATTCGCGAAGCGGGTAAAAGCATCCCCAATGCCATTTCCGAAGTGAGAGAAGCCATCGACTTCTGTCGTTATTATGCCAAAGAAGCGGAAAGCCTTTTTCAGCCCAAAGAATTTCAAGGTGTAACAGGCGAAACCAATTCCCTTGAATGGCATGGTCGAGGGGTCATCGTTTGCATCAGCCCTTGGAATTTCCCTCTCGCCATTTTCTTGGGCGAAGTCTCAGCTGCCTTGGCTGCTGGCAATGTGGTTATTGCCAAACCTGCTGAGCAAACGCCGCTGATCGCCACTTTTGCAATTGAATTGCTGCATCAAGCAGGCTTTCCAAGAGAAGTGGTGCAATTGCTTCCAGGAAAAGGAGAAGTCGTTGGCGCAGCCCTGGTCCGTGACCCACGTATTGCAGGGGTCATTTTCACAGGATCGACCGACACCGCCCATGCCATCAATCAAAGCTTGGCCGAACGCAAAGGCCCCATTCTTCCTTTAATTGCCGAAACCGGCGGACAAAATGCCATGGTCGTTGATTCCTCAGCCCTGCCTGAACAAGTCGTTCGTGATGTCATTGCCTCCAGTTTTGACAGTGCTGGCCAACGCTGCTCTGCGCTGCGCGTTCTCTTCATACAACAAGACATCGCGGACCACACCTTAAAAATGCTGGAAGGCGCCATGGCCGAATTGAAAGTGGGCAACCCCATGTTGCTTCACACCGACGTCGGCCCCGTCATTGATCAAGAAGCTCAGGCAAAACTACTGGCCCATATTGAAGCCATGAAGAAGAAAGGCAAAATCCTTTATCAAACAGCCACCCCAGTTGATCAAGGCTATTTCGTCCCCCCTACTTTAATTGAAATCCCCCACATCAGCGCCTTAACGGGCGAAGTGTTTGGCCCCATCCTCCACGTCATTCGTTACCACGCCAATCAATTGGATGAAGTCATCGAGCAAATCAACAGCACGGGCTACGGCCTCACTTTCGGCATTCACAGCCGCGTCGACACCACCGTCGACTACTTGACCCACCGCGTCCACGCCGGCAATGTTTATGTCAACCGCAATATGATCGGTGCCGTGGTTGGCGTACAACCCTTTGGGGGCGAAGGTCTCTCAGGTACCGGCCCCAAAGCAGGCGGCCCCTATTATCTGCCCCGCCTTGCAATTGAACGCGTGGTGTCCATCAATACCACTGCCTCAGGCGGCAATGCATCCCTGATGTCATTGGGACAATGACCTTTTTTGGCAGCGGATACTACAGAGCGCTCAATACTTCCCAGCGGACAATCAATTTTTCCAACATTGCTTCATGGGCTTGTAGCATCGAAAAATCCTTTTGCTGATCGATGATAGGCAGGGTGTAAAAGCTGGGGTCTGACATTTTTTGCTTGAGTTGCTCTTGCGCTGTTTCAAGGACACTGATCTCGGCCTCAATGTCTTCTAATTCGCGTTGTGCCTTGAAGCTGCGCTTGGGTTTTGGGGTGGGGGTGTTGTGTGCTGCTGAAGCTTCAGGTTTATTGGTTTTCGATGGGGCTGCTGGCGTTCGACGCTGACGAAGCCAGTCATCATAACCGCCGACATATTCATAGACGGCACCGTTGCCTTCGAAGGCAATCGTGCTGGTGACCACATTATTTAAAAAGGCGCGATCGTGGCTGACAACGATCAGAGTACCTTTATAATCGATCAGGAGTTCTTCTAAAAGATCGAGGGTTTCGACGTCCAAATCGTTGGTGGGTTCATCCATCACCAAGAGATTTGCGGGTTTGGCAAACAATTTGGCCAAAAGCAGACGATTCCGTTCGCCGCCAGACAGTATTTTTAAGGGGGCGCGTGCGCGATCGGGAGTAAAGAGAAAATCTTGCAAATAGCTGATGATATGCTTTTTATCCCCATTAATTTCAATGATTGTGCTGCCTTCCATGACGTTGTCGGCCACGGAGGCTTCGGGATTCAACTGTTCGCGCAATTGATCGAAATAGGCGATTTTCAAATTTTGTCCCAAACGGACAGTGCCTTGTTCTGGGGTCAGTTTGCCCAACAGGATGTTGAGGAGGGTGGTTTTGCCTGAACCATTGCTGCCAATGATTCCGATTTTATCCCCACGTTCAACGATGAGAGAAAAATTCCGGATCAAGTACTGCTCGTGAAAGTGTTGTGTAATATTGTGTGCTTCTAAGACCAATTGACCTGAGCGTTCTGCCATTGAGGTTTTCAGAGAAACTGTCCCCAGTATATTTTGGCGCTCGCTGCGCTCTTCCCGCAGTTTTTTGAGGACACGCACTCGACCTTCATTGCGTGTGCGTCGGGCTTTGATGCCTTGCCGAATCCACACCTCTTCCTCTGCCAGCTTTTTATCAAACAGGGCGTTGTGTCGGGCCTCTGTTTCCAGCAAATCGGCTTTGCGTTGGAGATAGGTGGGATAATCGCCTGGAAATGAGGTGAGATCACCTCGATCGATTTCAATGATTCGCGTTGCCACTTTTTGTAACAAGGCCCGATCATGGGTAATGAATAAAAGTCCACGAGGATAATTGATGAGAAATTTCTCAAGCCAGAGGATAGCTTCAATGTCTAAGTGGTTGGTGGGCTCATCCAGCAACAATAAATCAGGTTCCTGCACAAGGGCACGTGCCAGCAAGACGCGGCGCTTCATTCCGCCGGAAAGGGAAGCAAAATCAAGATCAGAGGACACATCAAGCTGTGAGAGAACGGCGTCAATTTTATACTGGACTTCCCACTCTTCCAGGAGGTCTTTCTTCAGACCATCGGCCACTACCTCAAAAATGCTGCCTTCGATGTGACGAGGCACTTCTTGTTCCAAACGCGCCACTTTGAGGCCCGTCTGGTAGATGATTTCACCGCCTTCGCTTGGGATTTCACGATTGAGGAGTTTCATCAGCGTCGATTTCCCCGCGCCATTACGCCCAATCAAAGCGATATGTTCTCGCGATTCAATGCTAAAGCTGATGTGATCGAGCAGAAGATGATTGCCCGTGCTGAAACAAAGCTCGCGTAGAGTAATAAGCGCCATGAGAGGGTTCTCCTTCAAGCGCTCATTGGTGGCGCAGCCCCTTTGAAGCTAATCAAGCCCCGGTGGATGCGGTGCTGGTTGCAGGTGCAGGAACAGCCGTGGTGGGCGTTGCAGCAGACATGGTCTTCATAGCAGCAATGACTTGCGCGGTGATGTCTGTGTCCTGGGCGTTAAATAAGGTGTTTTGATTGCTTAAGACCAAATCGTCTCCATCGCTTTTAGCCACTTGGCTCACTGCGGTTTTCATAGCGGTCCCGAAAGAGGTCAACAACAGTTGTTCTTGATCATTGGCGGACTTCTGGAAGGCTTGAATGGTTTGTTGGAGCTTATTTTGTTCAGCCAATAATTGAGTTTTTTCAGTTTGTTGTTGCGATTTTGTCAACTTCGTATTGCTTTGAAATGCAGTGATTTGTTGTTGCAAGTCCTGTTGTTGGCTTTGCAGGGCAGCGACTTGGGGCGCCAGTTGTTGTTTCAAGGTGGTGAAAGTGGGAGTGCCTTGTGGAACGCCTTGAAAAACCTGGTTCAAGTCAACAACAGCAACGGTGGTTGCGGCCATCGCGGTGCTGGTAAGTAAGAGCGCTGCGGTGGTTGCGAGTAATATGGTTTTTAATGTCATGAATAGACTCCTTTGAGAAAGTTTAAGTGAAAATGGGCAGCGTATTAGATCATAGCCCAAAATAAAAAAGCAAGAACGTATTTTGAGGAGCCCCGACTAAAGATCGCGTGGAAGAAGCCCCTAAACTGGCTGAATGGCCACGTAATTATAAATACAAACAAAATGGGCGATGGAGCCTGCAATCACAAAGAGATGCCAGATGGTGTGAGCGAAAGGGACGCTTTCCATTAAGTAAAAAAAGATGCCAATGGTGTAGAGAATGCCACCGCCGATGAGCCACACGAGGCCGACAGTGGGAAGAGACTCGACAATGGGGACGATGGCAATCAAAGCGATCCAACCCATGATCAAGTATAAAATAGTGGAGAGGATGTTGAAGCGGCCCGTGAATAGGATTTTGAAGAGAATGCCAAAAATCGCGATGCTCCAGACAATGGCAAAAAGAGACCAGCCCCAGGGGCCTGCCAAGGTGATCAAGGTAAAAGGCGTGTAAGTGCCGGCAATCATCAGAAAAATCACCATATGGTCTAAGATATGAAACAGATGTTTGATCCTGGGGCGCATGGTGAAGTGATAAATGGCAGAGATCAGGTAGGTTGTCATCACACTGACGCCGTAAATAGCACAGGCGATGACGGTGCGTTCATTGCCAAGGGTCTCAGCGCGGACAAGCAAAAAATACAATCCAAAAAGAGCAATACAAAAAGCAATGGAGTGGGTGATGGTGTTGGCCCGCTCCTCTTGTTGAAACCAAGTCGGACGCTCATGCAGCGGGGTGAAAAGATGAGTGTGGAGTAATTGCATACGCCATTGTAAACTGTGCCCCTCAAAATGTCATGGAGCGCAAAGTGGAAATCAGTACAGCAGACTTAAAGCGAGGGGTGGTGGACATCATTCCTGCCACGGGTTTAGATGACAAACTAAAGTTAAAACGCCCCCTGTGTGTGAAAGCTGGTTTTGACCCCACTGCTCCTGATTTGCATTTGGGTCACACTGTTCTTTTGAACAAAATGCGCCAGTTTCAAGAGCTGGGTCATGAGGTTTGCTTTTTGATTGGCGACTTCACGGGCATGATCGGCGACCCCACGGGCAAGAATGTCACGCGTTTGCCCCTGACGCCTGAGGCAGTTGCTCAAAATGCTAAGACTTACACCGAACAAGTGTTTAAAATTTTGGACCCCGCAAAGACAAAAATCCTATTCAACTCCACCTGGATGGAGAAGCTGTCGGCTGCTGACCTGATTAAACTCGCCGCCACTCACACGGTTGCAAGAATGCTGGAGCGCGACGATTTTTCAAAACGCTTCAAAGGCGAACAACCCATTGCCATTCACGAATTTTTGTACCCCCTTTTGCAGGGGTATGATTCTGTCGCGATGAAAGCCGACATTGAGCTGGGTGGCACCGACCAGCGATTCAATCTCCTGATGGGCCGCGAGCTGCAACGCCACTTTGGCCAAGCAGAGCAAATCATCATGACCCTTCCCCTCTTGGTGGGTTTGGATGGCGTCCAAAAAATGTCAAAATCCCTGGGAAATTATATCGGCATCAGCGAAGCCCCCAAAGAAATTTTTGGCAAAATCATGAGTATTTCCGATGTCTTGATGTGGGATTATATTGATTTAGTGAGCTTGCGTC
>CAYGFJ010000037.1:6142-9611 GCA_964349115.1 uncultured Francisellaceae bacterium | reverse complement strand
TGGCAGGGAAAACCCCGTCTGGAGCAAGACCAAATAGGAATCCTCATGGTGTGGCCCACATCGGGATTCGGGTAGGTTGCTTGAGCTTGAAGGCGACTTCAAGCCTAGAGGAATGATTGTCCATGACAGAACCCGGCTTATCGGCTGACTTGCATCTATTGGATCGGTATTTCAGAGATACGGCGAAAACAATTTGCAAAGGGCATTACGGAACTTGATGACAAAGCTTTGGGCCTGGAGACTTTTGGCCGTGATAAAACGACTGTTTTGTTTGATTGATTCAAAATGTTGAATCAACGAATGAGCGAGGACTTCGTCGTAGACTTCAAGGTTAAATTCAAAGTTTAAAAGAAAGCTTCTCGTATCTAAATTGGAAGAACCCAAGCAAACGAAACAATCATCGACTATGGCGATTTTGGTGTGGGCGAAAGCGCCTTGACGATAGTAGAACTGAACACCTTGTTTGATCAGGCTAGGCAGCAAAGCTTCTGTTGCACCTTTGACGAAAGAAAGGTTGTTTTTTTCAGGGAGGATAATTTCAACTTCAACCCCTCGAAAACGGGCTAGCATCAAAGCAGAGGCCATAATCTGTCCCACAACAAAATAAGGCGTCATGATTCGAATGTGTTTTTTAGCGGTGCCCATTGCGGCAAGTAGGCGATAGGCAATGGATGGGAAATCGCAATAAGCACCGCTATCGATGCCACGCACGATCGCATTCCCTTTGACACTGTCATCGTAAAATAAAAAACGAGGCGTTTCTTTTTCGAGATGAGCAAAGTACCACAAATTCAAAAAGACCTCTTGCAATGTGCCCACAATTGAGCCTTCACATTGAAAGTGTACATCATGGAGGGCTTTGGCCGTGATGTTCATGCCACCGGTAAAGCCCAACTTTCCATCCATCACCAGAATTTTGGCATGGTTTCGCATGTTTAGAAACAAAAAACCCCTGAGCGAATGAAAGGGTGACAAAAATAGCCGAACAGGAATGCCCCGCTTTTTCAATTGTCGATAGGTCAAAGGCCAAGTATACAAGACGCCCACGCCATCAATCAGGACTTTGACTTCCACTTTGCGAGCAACCGCATCAGCCAAAGCCTCGACAAACTCATGACCTAAAGCACTGGAGCTAAAAATATAGGACACCAAAAAGATGCTTTCTTTGGCGTCACGAATGGCTTTAATCATGGCTGGATAGGCCTCCTCTGCATCAAAGAGGGGGGAAATTTTGCAGCCTGTGCAGATGGCTGTTTTTAAAAAGGCATTGCCTGAATACAGTAAGCTTTCATATTCCGCTGGAAGCTTGACGATGTTTGGCGCCCACCTGTGATGTCCAGCCCTTAAAATCTGAGAGAAGCCGTATGAATGCCAACGCTGTGTGACTTTCTTCATCCGATTGATACCAAAGAGGGTGTAACACAAAGTGCCCAAGAGGGGCAAAAACAAGCAAATCGTCACCCAAATCAAGGCAGAGCGAGGCTCACGGGCTTTCAATAAAGCATGGGCGGCACCAGCAATGCCAATCAAATAAAAGAGCAAGACGAAGAGCGTTGCGAAAATGGGCTGAATCATGTCTTTGGCCTTAGTATCACAAGATACCGTTGCTCGTTTAAGCCTGGGACATTGACAGGTTCCAGGCGATAGGGGAGGGCTTGGGATTTTAGTTCTTCCAAAACTTTGGGGCCTTTCATGGCATAAAGGGCGCCGGTTTTTTTGAGATGAGGGCTGGCCAAAGCAATGAAATCACAGAGGGAGCTGAAGGCTCTGGAGATCACAATATCAGCTGCAAGCGAAGTTTGCAAAGAGGGAGTTTTCTCCAGGTATTCGCATCGAATGCTGACATTAGTCAGTGTCAGCTGACGAACACACTCTTGGAGAAAGGCGGTTTTTTTGCTGTTGGAGTCAAGCAAGGTGAAATGCTTATCAGGAAATTGGATAGCCAAGACCAGGCCGGGCAGACCAGCGCCGGTGCCGACGTCGAGAATTTCTTTGGCGTCATCGGGGATGAAGGGTGCAATGGCAAGGCTGTCGTTGATATGATAGGTGCGCATCTCCCCCACCTCACGGACTGCTGTCAAATTATAAACGCGGTTCCACTTCTGCAGCAGCTTGAGGTAGGCTTCTATTTTCTCTATACTCTCGACCATCTTTAATTTTGCACCTGACTCATGGCATTAGAACAGTTTGAACTTCGTTTAGTGCACAGCAAGACCATTGGCCCCAGCATTAAACATCTTGAATTGACACGCACAGACGAAAAACTCCTGGATTTTGTACCGGGTCAATTTATCACGCTTCTTTTGAAAAACGAAGCAGGCGAATTGAAGCGACGCAGTTATAGCATTGCGAACAACAAGGGGGAAGCGACTCTTGCGATTGCTGTATCGTATATTGCTGGCGGAATTGCAAGCGAATTGCTTTTCAATTTAAAACCCGGGGATACCATCAAAGCCATGGGGCCTGCTGGGCGCTTGGTGCTGCCGGACGAATCGTTTGCTCGCATGATTTTGGTGGGTACGGGAACAGGCATTGCACCCTATCGCTCCATGCTGCCAGCACTGCATGAACGCCTGGCTGCTGAGCCTCATCTCACTGTCCATCTCCTGCTGGGCGTTCAATACCGTGAAAGCGCTTTGTATGCAGAAGATTTTCTTGCTTTTGCAGTCACACACCCCCAATTTCATTTCCACGCGGCTTTGAGCCGAGAAACAACTCCTCTTGCACCTCACGAAATCAAAGGCCATGTCCAAGCCGTGTTTGATGACTTACATCTTTGCCCCACCACAGATCTTGTGTATCTCTGCGGAAACCCCAATATGATTGATGAATCTTTTCAATTGCTGGTGGATGCAGGCTTCCCCACCCCTCAGATTCGGCGAGAAAAGTATATTTCATCATGAAAATTCTTGGAATTGAAAGCTCTTGCGATGAAACAGGTGTTGCTGTGTACGACACGAAGCGGGGTTTGTTAGCCCATACGCTTTACAGCCAAGTCAAGCTGCATGCGGAATATGGAGGGGTGGTGCCGGAGTTGGCCTCGCGGGATCATATTCGCAAAATTGTGCCCTTGATTGATGAATGTTTGAAACAAGCCAGATGCTCGCGTCAAGATTTGGATGGAATTGCTTATACCTATGCGCCAGGACTGGTAGGTGCGTTGATGGTGGGCGCTGCAGTTGCGAAAAGCCTGGGGTTTGCCTGGGGTCTTTCTACCCTCCCTGTTCATCATATGGAAGGGCATTTGCTCTCACCGTTTTTGGAAGATAAAAAGCCTGAATTTCCTTTTGTTGCTTTACTGGTTTCAGGGGGACATACGGAGTTGTACCATGTGAAAAGCGTTGGTAATTATGTTTTGCTGGGCGAAACCTTTGATGATGCAGCCGGTGAGGCTTTCGACAAAACCGCAAAACTGCTGGGATTGCCTTATCCAGGCGGGAAAGAGTTGGCCATGCTGGCCCTCCAAGGT
>CAYGFJ010000037.1:0-6132 GCA_964349115.1 uncultured Francisellaceae bacterium | reverse complement strand
TCGCTTGCCCATTCCATTGTTGGGCAAAACATCCCTTGATTTTAGCTTCAGCGGGCTGAAAACCGCGGCGCGATTGCTGATTGAAAAAGAGCAAGGCCATGATGCCGACATCGCCGCTTCTTTCGAACACGCCCTCATCGAAACCTTGGTTGCCAAATCTTTACGCGCCCTTGAACAAACCGGCCTTCATGAATTGGTCATCTCAGGCGGCGTCAGCGCCAATCAACGGCTGCGCACGCGTCTCACGGAAGAAACACTCAAAATCGGCGCGTCTGTTTTTTATCCCCGCCTCGAATTTTGTACTGATAACGGTGCCATGATTGCGCTTGTGGGCGCTCTCAAATTCGCAAGCGCGAAAACGGATGCTTTAGAGATTGAAGTGAAAGCTCGAGCGCCTATTTAACCAACTTCAAATGGCTACGAGAAATCGAGATTTTTTTGAGGTGAGCAGTTTCTTTTTCTTCATGATGTGAGATTTGAAGCTCAATAGCCGCCTGAGCTTTACCTTCTTGGATTAAGAAAGAAGACGGGTCATGGGTCATAAACATGCCTTGCTCGGTTTCTTCGGCATAAAGGCTGTGAATGGCTTCGATTGGGAAATAGACATCCATGATCACATTGTCAAAACTGGCAGAAAAACTGACACCCTCTTCATCAAAATGCATTTCATCAACCGCTTCTGGAGAGGCATCCAAAACAATCTGACCGTTTTCAATATAAGTTTTGGGTACAATGGTTTTTGGATAATAAGCATTGACCAAGAAATACGGGGTGAGCTCTTGATTCAAGATCCACTCATAAGTGGTTTTTAAGAGGGGAAATCGGAGGCGCATTAAGCGTAGTATCCAGGACGCATTTCACGTTCTGCATCTGAGAGGCTTTCTTGGAAAGCAAGTCGTTTAAAAAGGCGATCCATATAATCTAAAATAGGCTGAGCAACGGGTTTTGGCAATTCAATGCCAAGCAAGGGCAATCTCCAGAGCAAAGCTGCCAAGCTGCAATCCACTAAGCTTAACTCTTCACTTAAGAAAAATTGGTTTTCAGCAAATACAGGAGCAATTGACAAGAGGCTATCATAGAAGTCACGACGTGCTTTTTCACGGTCTGCTGCGGTTGCGCCTTTCAGGATGATTTTGGCCAAGGCATTCCAATCACGATCAACGCGGTACATCATCAAACGACTGCGTGCACGTGAGACGGGATAAACCGGCATCAAAGGAGGATGGGGGAAGCGCTCTTCTAAATATTCCAAAATCACATTGGTTTCATACAACACCAAATCACGATCGACCAACATGGGAACTGATGCATAAGGGTTCAACTCATATAAATCTTCATGGGGATGATCTAAATCGACCTCAGTCAAATCCGCAACTACACCCTTTTCAGCCAATACAATTCTGACACGATGACAATACATGCACACTTTATTGGTGTATAAGGTCATCAATGAACGGCGACTACCCAAAAAGGCCATGCTAGTTTTCCTAAAATAAAATTAACGTTTGGAGTACTGAGGACGTTTACGCGCTTTACGCAATCCAATTTTCTTCCGTTCCACTTCACGAGGATCGCGAGTGACAAAGCCAGCGCGACGAAGGCCTTCTTTCAATGTTTCATCCAATTCGATCAATGCACGAGTGATGCCATGACGAATGGCGCCCGCTTGGCTGCTGATGCCACCGCCAACGACATTGACTTTGATATTCAGTTTGCCCGACAACTCAAGCAATTCAAGCGGCTGACGTACGATCATGCATGAGGTTTGACGGCCAAAATATTCATCCAAAGGACGTCCATTGACTGAGATTTCGCCTTTTCCTTTTTGGATATACACACGTGCAATTGAGGTTTTACGACGCCCGGTTCCTTGATGTTGAGTCACTGCCATTTTGAATTCCTATTGTACTTGATGATCGAGATTTAAAACGATGGGTTGTTGTGCCACATGAGGGTGATCCACGCCTTTGTATACTTTCAACTTTCTAAACATTTCACGTCCCAAAGGATTTTTGGGCAACATGCCTTTGACTGCGAGCTCAATGACTTCTTCCGGTTTTTTGACAATCATTTTATCAAAGGACATTTCTTTGATCCCGCCAGGAAATTCACTGTGACGATAATACATTTTGTCCTGGCCTTTGTTGCCAGTGACTTTGATTTTTTCAGCATTGATCACAACGATGTAATCACCGGTGTCCACATGCTGGGTGTAAATCGGTTTGTGTTTGCCACGCAAACGGATAGCAATTTGAGAGGCCAAACGCCCCAAAGTTTTGTCAGCGGCATCAACCAGATACCAGTCGCGCTGTACTTCGTGCCCTTTCGCACTGATTGTTTTCATAATTGTAAAACCCTTCCTTTTTTAAAGCGGAGCATGATAACCGATTTCCTCAAACGGATGCAAGTCTTTTTGACAAAGTTTTTAAATAGTGTATCCTTTGTGCTCAATTAACCCAAAAAGATGCCCATGCAACTGATTGAACTCCTGATCGCAATGGCCATCATGGCTGCTTTATCTGCGATTGCGATCCCAAGTTATCATCACATGGAAGAAACGCATCGTCTCCAGGGCGTCTCTGACCAAATTAAGAATCAGATTGAACTCGCAAAAACAGTGAGTCTCACACGCAATACAACCATCTACCTCTGTGCCACACAAAATCAGCAAAACTGTGACGAAGACTGGAAGGGCCAATTGGTCGTCTACACCAGCGCCAACCCTAAATTGATCGAGCAGATTGTAGGGGCCAGCAAACCCCTTGCTCCTGAAGTCAGCATTCGCTTTCAGGCCTTTAACAATGATGAATACTTAAGCTTCAACCCCTCTGCTGAACTCAACTACAACGGCAGTTTCTACCTCGATACCGCTCATGAAAGTTTACGTTTAAAGGTCAGCAAAACAGGGATTGTGACCGACTGATTCTCGAATCCCTCTTTGAGCGCTTCGCGCAGGGTAAAAAATCTTACACCAACAAGTATGCGTTTGAAATGACTTTGAAGGATAAGTGAGGGTCATATTGTTTAAACACAAGTCCTTCGCGCAGGGTATTTGGGTTTAAGGCGCTTGGACCATCCGCGATTTTTAAGAGCGCTTCTATGCTGTTCAAGTCCATTGGACGCACATCGACGGTGGGCACGAGACTTAACAAAGGTTTTCCCACAGCATGCTGCCAGTCGCAACGCGGCAAATAACGTCGCTGCATGATGTCCCACACGCCAAATACAAGAAAGGCATTGCCTCGTATTTTATAGGGGTTGCTTTGAATGCCTTCGCCAATGATTTCACCCTGAATGGCAAACCCCTCTTGCATTCCAGTGAGCCCATACTGATGGGCCATTTTCCAGTATGTGTTATTTTCCGTTTCTTCATATTCAAAATTGCGTCCGCATACCCCAAATGTGCCTTGCCATTTATAAAAAGTGGCCGAAGTGCCTTCTAATTTTTCTGTGACATCCATGGTTTTAAGATCGCAGAGGCTGAATACATTTGGCATATTTTGAATTCTTTCTTCATCGGTTTTAGGAACAAAAGAAGGAAAAGGACCTTTGACCAGTCCTTGAAGCTGCGCTGGCATGGGGGGTTCGTATTTGTATACGCCAATTTCTGCTGACACATCCGTGCCGATGGGGTGGTGGGCAAAAGCACCCACTGCCTGCACAAAGCCTTGTGAAATTTGCCCCTTAAAGCGAATGGTTTTTAGCACCACTCCTTCTACTTGTTTGCCATCGATCAACAGCGTTTTTGGGTTTTTGCCGCGTAGCAAGAGTACATCTAAGCCGTGTTTGACCGCAAAACTGTCGGGTGCAATCGGGAGAAAACTATCAATTTCAAAGTATAAGCAAAGATCGCCTGCCTGATAGCGGTCTTTTTCCACCACCACTTCCCAGCCACGCACTTGGGCAGTCTCAATTTTGTCTGCATCGGGAATCGCTCTGATGGCGCTAATTTTTTCTACTGTGACTAATTTTCTTGTCATGGATTGTCCTTATTTTGGAAGTCGGAAAAGGAATTTGGGTGTATGTGAAATGGGATGATTATACTCACCTATTCCTATTCTCTCCAAGGCCTTGCAAAGTTGCTTTGAGTGTTTGAGCCAGCCAGGCTTCGTAGCGATCGCTCGACCAGTTTCTTTCAATGACCAAGAGTCGATACAGGTCGCGGCCAGTCAAGGCCCAGAGGATGTCACGGGCGTCTTCAGTGTGCATGAGCTCAGCAGTTTCTTTTTGGCGTTCGTAGCGACGCTCTTCCCGTTCGGCTTCCAGGTCTTTTAAGGTGGGATCTAAAATAAAGGCACCCCGAAGCAGGTTCAACTCTGCTTTTTCAGCATCATAGATTTGGCGAGAAAGCGTAGCGGCCAACTCGAGACGACGTTCAGGCGAAGCACTTAACATGACTTCTTTAACCAAAGACTGGCGTTTTTCCTCTGAAAAGGCGCTGTCCATTAAAGCCAGTAAGAGGCCTCGTTTTGACTTAAAGAGGCCGTAGACAGAAGGCGCTGACACGTGCGCCCGAGCGGCAATCTGGTCGATCGTCACATTCGCAAAGCCTGTGGATTCAAACAATGCTTTGGCTGCATTGAGAATTTGGCTTTTGGTGTTTGCTGCCTTTTCGTGGCGCAAACTGGCGTTATAAGTTCTGTTTGACATATTAGATATAGTATACTATAATGAAATTGTCCGTGTCAACTGATACATCATCAAAGCTAAGGAGAAATAGAATGTCCCAGACAAATTTAAATACAGCGCTGGCGTATTACCAGGCCATTAATGATAAAAATCTTGAAGCAGTCGCACAGTATTTACATCCTGAAATCACCCTCTTGAGCCCTTTGGGTGAGGTGATTGGCAAAGACGCCACGCTTCAAGCCGCCAAAGGTTTCAGCTCGATGTTGAAGAAAATAACCATTCGCGCTCAATTTGTAGGGCAAGACCAGATCATGCTCGCTTTTGACATCGACTTTCTTGAATCCATTGGCATTATTCGCTCTGCTGTCCTCATGAGTTTTCGAGATGGGCTGATTAGTCGCAATGAAATGTTTTATGATCCCAGAGCGATTGAGAGCAATGCGGGCAAAATTTTTTCACGGACTTGAAAATGCTCCCCTCCGCTTCTCGAATATTTAGTGCTTGACTCTCTCACGATGTGAGGCTTTATCATCGCTTATGCTCAAGGAGGATAACATGCTAAAAATTGGTGAAGTTGCAAAGAAAACGGGTATATCAATACGTAGTCTGCGTCACTATGATGAAATAGGTTTATTGAAGCCAAGCAGTCATAGTGAAGCAGGTTACCGACTGTATATCAAATCTGATATTTTGCGCCTGCAGCAAATTGTATCCCTTCAACAAATGAAGTTTCCGTTGAAAAGGATACAGTCTATTCTGATGGGTCAAGACAGCATGAGCCTGCAACAAACTTTGCAACTGCAGCAACAATTTTTAGAGCAACAATTGACACAACAACAAACTTTATCTCGCAGGATCAATCAGTTGTTGAGTCGCTTGTCCGCTTGCCATGATATTTCTCTTGAGCTAATTTATCAAACAATGGAGAGTATCAAAATGTTAGAAAAGTACTATACACCTACACAGATCGAAACTTTACAAAACCGATCTTTTCATGTCGTCGACACGGAACGTCAAGAATGGTCTCAAGCCTGGGATGAAATCTTTTCCGGATTGGAAAGATTGCAGTCGAACGGCGTGCCAGCCACTGATATCAAAACCAAACCCATTGCTTTAAAGGCAAGAGCGCTCGTGAGCCAATTCACCGGTGGTGACAAGGGCATTGAGCAAAGCCTAGAAAACATGTACCAGCAAGAGGGTGGCGGTCAAATGCTTCGCAACCATGGCTTAGATGTCAGTGATGAGCAATATGCTTATTATGAAGCCGCTTTACATGCTCACGCGAAAAGCACGTAGCAAAGCCTGTCTGGGCCTTGACGATCCTTCGCCATCAAAAAAATTGCGCTGCATTCATGGTCTGGCTGTGATGCAGTAAATCTGATGGCGAAACAAGGCCTGGAACCCAATTTTCTCATAGAGGGCAAGCCCCGAATCGGAGGATTCAAGGCAGCAATATCGTGCTCCACGCCGTGTGGCTTCTTGCAAAGCATAATGCATCAAATG
>CAYGFJ010000036.1:0-10013 GCA_964349115.1 uncultured Francisellaceae bacterium | reverse complement strand
TCCATATACTGAATGATCATACCCGCGACATCTTGATGGGTAGCGGCCTCAATCCCTTCTAAACCGGGAGACGAATTGACTTCCATGACCAAAGGACCACGCTCTGAGCGCAGTAAATCAACTCCAGCCAAATGGAGGCCCATGATTTTGGCGGCAGCAATCGCGGTATCGCGTTCTTTCTTGGTAATTTTGATCGGGGCACCTTGGCCACCCCTATGAATGTTTGAGCGAAACTCACCGGGCGGGGCCTGACGCAGCATGGCAGCCACCACGCGATTGCCGACGACAAAACAACGGATGTCCGCCCCGCCTGATTCCTTGATGTATTCTTGAATTAAAAAATTGACTTTGAGGCCGTAGAAGGCTTCAATGACACTTTCAGCCGCTTTACGGGTTTCCGCCAACACGACGCCAATGCCCTGCGTACCTTCCAAGAGCTTAATGATGAGCGGTGCGCCCCCCACCATTTTGATCAGGTTTTTGATTTCATGTCCGCTGTGGGCAAACACTGTAACAGGCAGGCCAATGCCTTTTCGAGCCAATAACTGCAGTGCCCGCAGCTTGTCACGAGAACGAGTGACTGCAATCGAAGAATTGATGGTATAAATGTTTTTGGTTTCTAGTTGCCGTAACACCGAGCAACCATAAAAAGTATGAGAAGCGCCAATCCGTGGAATGATGGCATCAAAATGAGGCAGCGCTTCGCCATTGTAAAAAATATCAGAACCTTTTGAATTGATGTTCATGTAGCAATTCAAATAATTAATGATTTCAACCGAATGACCCTGCGCTTTGGCAGCGTCAACCAAACGCCCCGTCGAATATGCATCAGGGGCGCGTGACAGAATTCCTATCTTCATAGGGAATGTCCTTATTATTGTTGGTCCCGTTTATGGTACGTCGTATAGCGATAGGGATAGGCAGAAACTTCCTGATGGGCTTTTTTGGCAAAATTAAACACCGTTCCATGCAGTTTTACCCCAGCGATGTAAAAACAACGAACAGCTGACTCAATATCCCGCGCTTTCAATTGTCCGCCCGAGATGACCAGCAAATTGATACCACACACTTGTGCAATCAAGCCCGCGTCATTCACTGCCAAAATCGGGGGTGCATCAACGATGACCACATCGTATTGCTTTGACACTACATCGATTAAATTCCTGAAGCGATCATGGAGTAAAAGTTCGGAAGGATTGTGAGGAAAGAGCCCTGTGCTCATAAAATCAATGTTTTTAACAGCAGTGCGACGGACTGTTTTTTCAAGAGAGTACACTTCTGTCAAAGCCTCACTCAAACCAGGAGAATGAGACAACTTGAAATATTGATTTAAGTAACCACGACGCATGTCGGCGTCAATCAACAAAACACGTTTTCCAGAGTCAGCGAAAACCACGGCCAAATTGACAGAGACAAAGGATTTCCCCGTTGCAGGAACCGCGCCGCCAATCGAAATGACATTGCTTTTATTTTCTTTCATCGCAAAGAGCACGCTGGTTCGCAAGCTGCGGAGAGATTCCACACACAGCTCATCAGGTGCCGCGTGTGCAAGGATGGGGATCGACGTAATCTGTGCTTGATCAAACGCTTTTTTGTTTTTGGCTTGGATTTTACTAAAGGGCAAGATCGCCAAAGTGCGAATTCCGAGTTCCTTTTCGACCCAATAGGGATCTCTGATTCCAGTCAGGAGATGGATATAAATGAGCACCAAAATACAGCCGCCGGCACATCCCAGAAGCGCAGATATTAAAAGAGTGAAAAAAACAGGGCCCGCAGACGGAGCGCTCAATGGGGAGGCAAGGCTCAAAATACGGATATCATTGCTGTTGGCCGCTTGCGCAAGTGTTGCATTCTGCGCAGCAGACAAAAGCGTTGTATAGAGTTTGCTTTGAACTTGCACTTCACGCATGAGGCCAATAATCTGCTGGTCTTTCAGCGGCAGCTGCGCCAATTGTGCCTGTACAGAAGCTTGTTCATGTTGGAGTGCTTTTAACTGCTGATCCACCCCTTGCACCATGGGGTTTAAGGGTGTACTTGTTTGCAACAGCTGCACCCGACGCAATTGAAGCATCGTGATCTGATTATCCAACCCTCCAAGGCGTTTTAGCATCATATCCGATTCCATCGCTAAACTGCCTGTGCCTGTTTTTGCTTGATACTGGTTCAGAGCCAGCGTTGCATCGAACAAATTCTTTTTTGCGATAGGAAGTTCATTTTCAATAAAATGAAGTGTATTTTGAGTTTGCGCTGTTTTTTGATGTGCTGCATCCTGAGAAATCAGTTCTATGATGGTGTTTAAGAGGAGTGCCGACCCCGTAGGATTGCCATTTTCAGTTGAAAGCTGAATAATGCCTGTGTCACTACTGGTGTCATTATCGGAGGAAGACCCAGAGGGACCCATCTCCCCAATTTTTATTGAAGGGCGGATCGCATTAATAAGATCTTGTGGGTAGGCATGTGAAAGATAAAAAACAGTACCTGGACGCGCAATCAAATCACTCACAACAATATTAGTCTCAGCTGTTTGAGCCACTTGCCCCACCGTACCCTTCAAGACGAAATGTCCATCTGGATCAAAAAGCTGATAGTGATCACCCTCTCCTGCAATCAGTGTATAGGGACGCGAGTAATAGGCGGTAGAAGGGTTGAAGTCACTGACTTTAATGGACTCCCCCCCCCAGGCATCCTCATTGGCCCACAGTCGCGCTGGAGCAGGACCCTCTCCGTGGTAGTGACGTGCCATAAAATTTCCAATGAGAGGGAAATACTTCGGAGTCGCATGGATGGCCAAACCCAATTTATCAATGGCAGGACCCAGAATATAACTGGACTTCATCAGTGTAATTTCAACATCAGTTTGATCAGATTGGCTTCCAAAACCGCCGAGAAGCCCGCCATATTGGCTGGTAGGGCTCGCGCTCTTGACCTGAATTAAGGCACTGGTGTCATACATGACAGGCCTATTGAGGACAACCCTAACACCACCGAGCACTGCGAAGAATGTAATCGCTAAGATGATCCACTTATAGGCAAAAAGAGAGCGAACAATCTCTAGAAAATCAATTTCTAGTGTTTCATTTTTATCAGGCTGAGCATTTAAATCCATGAATTCTATTCCATTATTGCTGTTAACTGTTGGGGGCAACCAAAGATTTAGTAAACCAAAGGGTTTGAACAAAAGGCAAAATTTGAGCCAAGACGTCATTGGTACGCGCAATACCCGCTGTAGACACAAAAACGACATCATTGTTGGTCAGGGGGAAATTTTCAGCATAGAGCATGGAGGCGGGAGATTCCATATTCAGCCAGTAGACTGATGGATGGGTCAAAGAACTGGGTCGAATCACATAAACCAAACGAGTGTCTGCCGAGCTGGTATTGATCCCTCCTGCAGTGGATAAAGCCGATGCGAGCGTTGCAGGCGTTGTTGAGGTGATGGGCACAGTGAGCATGCTGGCTTGATTTTGGCCTGATCCAGAAGCTCCGGAAATAGCACCCATGACGTAGACTTGTTGACTGCCAAAACTAGACACTCCGACAATGGATTGAGGGTGTTTGATATAAAGGGCAAGGCAATGATTAAGCATTTGTGCAGTTTGATCTGAAGTCAGGCCTGCCACATGGACCTTTCCTAAGATGGGGATAAAAATATCTCCTCTGGGATCAACAGGATAGCCGGTGGAATTAACCGACTGCGTATTGCCGCTGCTTCCCGAATTACTACTCGTATCACCTGCACCCGACAGGGAGTTTTCCATCAGGGGAACGGAGAGGCCCATCGACCAGACTGCGATATTGAGCACATCACCAGAACCAATGCGATATTCATACGGATGCAAGTCTTGTGAAACTTGTGCAATCAGCTGGGGTGTAACAGGAATAATGATTGGAGTTGCAGGGTCAGCAGTAGGGCCATTGTTGTAGGCGCCAGGATTGCTCATCGACATGCCGGGAAGAAGAACACAGCCTGACATACTGAAAAAACAAGCCGCCAATACGCTACTTTTGAGTACCTTGTATATTCTCATTCTTAGCATGAACCCTCTTGAGTGAAGGGGCATTTTAACGAACTGTTTGCAAATGGCAAGCAAGTTATGCAATAAAGTTCATCCAGTCATTCAGTCCTTGTTCGATTTGAAGGGTGCATTTCTCAAAAAGAGCCCGTGGACAGCCATAAGGATCGGGAACATCAAAATTGCTGTGATGCCCAATACGAAAGGTTTTGCCACAGGCATCGTGAAACATTTGCTCCAGCATCTGTCTTTGCTCGTCATCCATCACCAGGATTAAATCTGCATTTTTGACCAACTCGGCAGTGACTTGCTTGGCGCGATGGGTTGTGAGATTGAGGCCCTGTTCGGTCATGAGTGCTTGTGAGAATGGGTTGGCGCCATCGCCCACCATTGCGGTTAAGCCGGCGGAATCCACTTCAAGTGTGAGGCCGCGATCGTTTGCCATTTTTTTTAAGAGCACCTCTCCGATGGGGCTCCTACAAATATTGCCTAAACAGAGCACTAATACGCGTTGAATCATGGGGCTCTCTTGCTGAATTTTAGATATTCAAGGTGCAGATCTTGAACCTGCATTTTTAAAAAATCCCTGCCATTATCATTGACAATCACATCATCAGCAAGCGATAAGCGCCATTGCCGAGAGGGCTGGCTCGTAATCATGGTTCTTGCCAATTTCTCATCAATGTGATCGCGATCCATTAAACGCTGAATTTGCAGATGAAGGGGGGCGTCTAACATCAAAATCCGCTTTAAAAACGGATAGTCTCCTCGACGCTTGAGCAAAGGGATTGCCACCAAACAATAAGGTGCCTCAATTGTTTCAAGGACTTTTTCAACTTCTTTGCGAATGACGGGATGCAGCAAAGACTCGAGCCAGGTTTTTTCTTCGGGGTTTTTAAAAATAAGTTCCCGCAAGGATTTGCGATTGAGCGCTCCATCAGGAAGCAAGATGGAAGCCCCAAAATGGGTTTCAATGGTTTTTAATAAGGGGCTGCCTTTTTTGACAATCGAATGAGCAATGTGATCGGTATCAATGAGGGGGACGCCCAAAGCTTCAAAATATTCCGCAATCAAGCTTTTGCCCGAAGCAATGCCACCAATCAAGCCGATGGGCATGGTCTTCATCAGTGAATAAACCCATACAAGCCAAAGAGAACCAACAAAGTGGTGATCAGGGTAAATCGCGCAACCACTTTGTTTTCGTGAAGACCCAAGAGTTCAAAATGATGATGGATCGGCGCCATCTTGAAAATGCGCTTTTTGTTGCGTAAACGATAGGAGCCCACTTGCAAAATGACGGACAGGGTCTCTATGACAAAAATGCCGCCCATGATCAACAGGGCCAATTCCATGTGGAGGCTGATGGCGATAAATCCAAAAAATGCCCCAAAAGCCAAGGCGCCCACATCACCCATAAACAGTGTGGCAGGATAGGCGTTGAACCACCAAAATCCGAGACCTGCACCGATTAAAGTCATGCAGAGCAAAGTCTCTTCTCGCGCAGCCACGTTGGGGTGTAAAAAAGCAAGCATCCCCAGACCAAAGGCGACTGGAATGATCGATAGAATCGAGAGTCCATCCAATCCATCCGTCAAATTCACCGCATTGCTGGCGCCCACAATGACCAGATAAGCCAGGCAAACAAACGCGATAGGCGAGAGAAAAATGACATGATCAGTAAAGGGCAGGCTCAGAAACAAAGGCTCGCCAACACTTTTAAAATAATGCAGAAACCACACCGCAATCACGAGGCCAAACAGGGATTGCAACAGGTATTTATAACGAGACGCGAGCCCCTTGGAATGCTTTAAAATCAGCTTGGCATAATCATCCAAAAACCCAATGCCCGCAAACAGCCAGAGGGTCGCCATCCCCATCAAAACCAGCGGATTGCGCCAGTCCCCCAACGGCGCTACCACAAGGGTCATCACCACAATAATGAGCAAGCCCCCCATCGTCGGCGTGCCCTTTTTGCTGTAATGCGTCTCTGGCCCCGATTGGCGAATCACCTGGCCAATCTGCCATTTTTGCAAGAAGCGAATGAAGGGTTTTCCGATGAGCAGTGTTAAGAAAACAGACAAAAAAAACGCGACGAGTAAATACATTCAAAAGTCCTTATAAAAAGCAGAATACAGGGGCCATAGCCAAAGTGAGTTAACTGCCTAATAGGCTGTTGACTATTAGTCAATGGACTCACATAATAAAGGCTTATGTCTCAGCGAGCAATCGACGGCTCCTACCACCCAATGTTTGACGATAAAATGATGCCTCCCTATGAAATCCACCCTCTACATCGTAGCAACGCCCATCGGCCATCTAGACGATTGCTCTCTTCGCGCCATTGAGACCCTGAAAGCGGTCGATGTCATTTTGGCGGAAGACACCCGCCACAGCCAAAAGTTGTTGCAGCATTTTGGCATTCACACCCCTCTTCTTTCCTGTCATGAACACAATGAGCGGGAACGCAGTGTGGAAGTGATAAAAGGCCTGGGGGCTGGGAAATCCTACGCCTTGATTTCAGACGCGGGCACTCCTGTTTTTAGTGACCCGGGTGCCAAGCTGGTTGAAGCCGCGCATGCTGCTGGATTCACCGTGGTGCCGATTCCTGGAGCCTGCGCCGCGATTGCTGCCCTCTCAGCTTCTGGATTGCCGGGGCTGCCCTTGCATTTCTACGGTTTTTTACCCCATCAAACTTCGCATAAAAAAAGCATTCTGGAAGACATCAAAGCGTCTGCCAGCGGAACCATCGCTCTCTACGAATCCACTCATCGTTTGGAAGAAACTTTACAGCTCCTGCCCCAAGTGTTTGGAGATGCCACCTCCATTGTCTTGGCCAAAGAACTCACCAAAACCTTTGAATCCATCACCATCGCGACAGCCAATGGTCACATCGCCTGGCTCACAGAAGACCCCAAGCGCTGCCAAGGTGAATTTGTCCTCTTGTTCGAAAACACCGTCGCCCCAGAAACTGAAGTCGTATCCATCCCTTTAGACACGCTGCTCACTACCCTCCTCCAGCACGCCAGCCTCAAAGAGGCCGTTGCCTCTGCTGTGACCCTGAGCGGCCTTCCCAAAAACAAAGTGTATGAGCGAGCGCTGGCCCTGAAGAATCTCTGAAAATCGTGCAAGTTGGCACGGATATCTTCCCTCCTTTTTTTCACAAGGCGTGGTAGAATTCAGACTTCATTCTTAAAACCCTCAGGCCTATGTCTCCACTTTCAATTGTCATTTTAGCCGGCGGGTCGGGGTCGCGAATGGCGTCTCAACTGCCCAAAGTGCTGCATCGTTTGGGGGGCAAGACTTTGCTCGATCATGTGATTGATGCAGTGTTGCCGCTCAAGCCGGCTGAAATTTTTGTGGTGGTTGGGCACAAAGGGGATGTGGTTTTGAAGGCCATGACCCACCGGAATCAGCAGGTTTGTTGGGTTGAACAGAAAGAGCGGCTGGGGACGGGACATGCGGTTTTGCAGGTTTTACCTCACTTGGCGGATGACCGGCAGGTGTTGATTCTCTGTGGCGATGTGCCTTTGATTAGCACAACGACACTTAAACATATGCTGTCTGCAACGCATGAATATCAGCTCTCGATTCTCACAGCTCAAGTGGCCCATCCTTTTGGCTTGGGGCGGATTGTTCGTGATGCGTATCAACAGGTGGAAGGCATTGTTGAAGAAAAAGATGCAACGCCGCTTCAAAGGCAAATTACAGAAATCAATACGGGCATTTACTGTGTGCCTGCCCCTTTATTGAAAAAATGGTTGCCTAATGTATCGAATAACAATGCTCAAAAGGAGTATTATTTAACAGAAATTGTGAGCTTGGCCTGCGCAGCCAAAGTGCCGGTCAATGCTATTCGACCTACCCAGATCGAAGAAACTTGCGGGATCAATACACGGATGGAATTGGCAGCGCTGGAGCGGATTTATCAATCCTGGCAAGCAAATGCCTTAATGCACGCCGGAGTGACGCTGATGGACCCAAAACGCATTGATGTTCGCGGGGAAGTCATCCCTGCTCAAGACTGTGTGATTGATGTCAATGTCATTTTGAAAGGCAAAATCGTTTTGGCCGAAAACTGCGTTATTGGCCCCCATTGTGTTTTGGAAAATGTCACCTTCTCCCCAGGTGTTGTGATTCATGCGCACTCTGTTTTGGAAGGTGCACACATTGATGAGGGGTGTGTGATTGGACCCTTTGCACGCATTCGTCCAGAGACTGTTTTGGGAAAGAATGTCCACATCGGCAATTTTGTAGAGCTTAAAAATGCAAAGATCGATGAGGGCTCCAAAGCCAATCATCTGGCGTATTTGGGCGACACAACGATTGGCAAAAAGGTCAATATCGGCGCTGGGGTCATCACCTGTAATTATGATGGCGCCAACAAACATCATACAACGATTGAAGATGAGGTTTTTGTCGGCTCGGATGTGCAATTGCTTGCACCCATCACAGTGGAAAAAGGCGCCACCATCGGTGCGGGAACCACCCTCGTGAAAACCGCTCCAGCGGGTCAATTGACTTTGAGTCGCACCCAGCAAGTCACCATTGAAAACTGGAAGAGGCCGGTCAAAAAATAGAGGTTATTTTACAGGTGCTTTTTCAGCATCTTAAGCTCATGATTCATGAGGGCGCCCTGGAATTACAGCTGCCAATGGATGGGAGTCTTCCCATTTTTTTCTAAATACGCATTGGCCTTTGAAAAATGTCGACAGCCCAAAAACCCTTGGGCCGAAAAGGGCGAGGGGTGGGTGGCTTCCAGCACCAGGTGTTTGTTGCGATCGATCATAGCGCCTTTTTTCTTGGCATACGCGCCCCAGAGCATGAAAACGAGATGCTGATGTTCTTCGTTTAAAAGGGCAATGATCCGGTCGGTGAAAGTTTCCCAACCGCGACCTTGATGACTGGCGGGATGGTGTTGTTCGACAGTCAAAACACTGTTGAGCAAGAGCACGCCTTGCTTTGTCCAAGACTCCAAGCAGCCATGAGAGGGCGGGACAAAGCCTACATCGACGGCCAGTTCTTTATACATATTTTTAAGCGAAGGCGGTGGGGGCACACCTGCTTGCACCGAGAAACACAATCCATGGGCTTGATTGGGACCGTGGTAAGGGTCTTGGCCCAAAATCACGACTTTGACATCGGGAAAGGGCGTGGCGTCCAAGGCATGAAAAATCTGGCGGCCTCTGGGATAGATGACTTTTCCTTGTGCTTTTTCTGCTTTTAAAAAAGCGCCGAGCGCTTGCATAGAAGGCTTCTCAAACTCAGGCAGCAGTCGCGATTTCCAGCTATTGTCAAGGGTGATGGCATGGTGAGACATGGGTTCATTTTTTTAGCGAGTTTCGACTATAATAACGAATCTTTTTAGCCAGGACCAAATATGCCACTGAAAGCCCTTTGCAAAAACACCCTCATTAGTATGGTGATTTTTTTGATTGTCTATATGATTTTTTTCTATGAATTGGATATTCCGCTCATGTATTTTATTTACGAGCCCTTTGTGGGTACGCAGCTCGCTCATGTGTGCACGATCATGTCGAAAGCAGTGGGGCCCTACAATTGGTTTGTGCTGGGCTTGATTGCGTTGGTGTATGTCTATTGTCAACATCGAAAAGGCAAACTGCGGGAGGCTGAACCCGTATTGCGTTGGGGTTCTACAGTCGTTGTGGCCTTTATTGTGCTGGCGATTTTAAAAGTGACTTTGGGACGGTATCGCCCAGTGGCCCTTTTGACTGACAATCTCTACGGCTTTCACTTTTTCTCTCTCAAACAGGATGGGGAATCAACGCCCTCAGGCCATGCCACCCTGTCTTTTGCCGCTTTGTTTGGTTTGTCGAGAATCTGGAAAAAGTGGTGGATCACCGGATTATTGCTGCTTCCTGCTGTGCTGATCGCCCTCTCCCGTCTTGTGATTGCCGATCATTATGTGAGTGATGTCTTCTTTGGCGCCTACCTGGGCGTTTTGAGTGTCATCTGGGTGAATGAAATGATCACCCTTATGAA
>CAYGFJ010000035.1:0-10040 GCA_964349115.1 uncultured Francisellaceae bacterium | reverse complement strand
AAACAGTTGCACTTCCTCTGTCATTCCCGCGACGGCGAGAATCCAGACTTCTCACGTATAATACCAGCTCACCCATTGCTTGAGTCGTTTTTTGAGTGTTACTTTTTCCCGCGTAACGGAAGATCTCAATATGAATGTGGGTTCACTGGATTCCCACCGTCGCGGGAATGACAAAATGCTCCAAAACCCAATCCCTAAACTGATCCCCACGATCATTATAATCTTTGAATAGGTCCTGACTGGCGCAGGCGGGGGAAAGCAAAACGATGCTGCCAGGCTTGGCCTGGGTGGCGGCGTATTCCAAAACTGCCTTGAAATCTGTACCCATTTCGTGGGTGGGCAGGCCTTTTAAATCTTTGAGAATCAGAGCACGATCTTGGCCAAAAACGATGGTTTCTTTTACGTATTGTGCAATCACCTCCCGCAGGGGAGTAAAGTCTTGGTTTTTGGCCAGGCCACCCAAGAGTAGGATCAAACCCTCTTTTGCATCGGGCCCAAGACCATTGATAGCAGCTAGGGTTGCGCCAACATTGGTGCCCTTGGAATCGTTGACCCACTTGACGCCGTGGATGTCTGCAACCACAACACAACGATGCGGCAGGCCTTTGAAAGTCCTTAAGACTTCAAGTTGTGGGGCAAGTGGTAAATTTAAAGGAGCAGTGATGGCCAAAGCATTGCGGGCATTTTCTAAATTGTGGAGGCCTGAAAGACCTGGGGATAAATCTTGAGACTGGATAAGGCAAGGATAAGATGATGCTCCGTCACGGCCCATCAAAATAGGGTGGGGACAGTTTTTATAAATCCGCATTTTGGCAGCGGTGTAGGCCTCCATGGTGTGATGCCGATCCAAATGATCAGGAGAAATATTGAGAACCACCCCCACAAAGGCACGAAAATTCTGAGTCAATTCCAATTGAAAACTGGAGAGCTCCAGCACGTAATAATCAGGAACGGGCGCATCCAAGAGCTGCAAGGCTGGGATGCCGATATTGCCTCCCATTAAGGCTTTTTTGCCCGCCGCATTGATCATCTCTGTGACCAAGCTTGTCACTGTACTTTTGGCATTGGTGCCTGTAATCGCAATAATCGGTGCTTTGGCTTCGCGATAAAACAGCTCAATGTCACCGATGATATTGATACCCCGTGCCCTGGCGTCTTTTAAAAGAGGAAGCTCTAAGTCTAAGCCAGGACTGGCAATGACTTCAGAAATCCCCTTCCAGGCTGAAACAGGCAGAGTCTCAAGATAACAGGGAAAGCCATAATCTGCTTTGATTTTTTCAAAATCAGACAAGTGCGACCGCGTGTCAAAACCAATCGCCGGAAGATGCCGGGTGTGACAATATGCCAAGACGCTTTTCCCGGTTTCTCCCAGGCCCAAGATTAACAAATTCTTCATGATTGCAAAGCCTTCAAAAACAATCGGGGGTCGCCTTCACGCATCAGCTGGCTACCAATCAAAACAGCAGTGACACGATCAGGCAAGGCCCTGATCTCCTCTGGACTCGTGAATCCTGAGGCACTGATGACAGGGAGGGTTCTGGGAATGAAAGGCAATAATTGACGCGTGGTGTCAGGATGCATGGACAAATCCCAGAGATTGCGGTTGTTAATCAAAATGATCTCAGGATCAATGCTGAGGGCAAGCGTCAGCTCTTCCAGCGTGTGGACTTCAATGACAGCCAGCATATTCAATGCTTCAATGGTGGATTTTAGCGAAATCAGTTCATCTCGATTGAGTGCAGCGACAATGAGAAGACAAGCGTCTGCTCCGGCGTAACGGGCCCATTTCACTTGCTGTTCATCCAAGATGAAATCTTTGCATAAGACCGGCAAATGGATGGCTTTGCGAACGACTGTCAAATCCGCGAAGGATCCGCCAAAATAATGAGACTCCGTCAACACTGACACAGCCACTGCACCGCCTTCTTCGTAGCAACGCGCCTGAACTGCCGGCTGATAATCAGCTTGTGCCAGCATGCCTGCAGCAGGCGACTTGGGTTTCAATTCGGCGATCACCGCAGGACGGCAGACGCTGTGACGCAACGCCTTCAAAAAAGAGCGATCTGAAGGAAGTAAAACTTCTGTGCAGAGGGGCAGGCCTTTGTTTGCTTCATGCTGGTGGGCAAGGATTTCTTTTAATGCCATGGATGAGCCTCTAGTGACAACACACTTCCACCAAATCTTTCAGGCAATTCAACAAGGTTGCAGCACGATAAAACTCCTGTTGTGAAATTTTGTAGTCCTCAAACAAAACATGCCAACGATTGACATAATACCGATAATGCGACGACCAAGCGGCGATCCGTTGATGCGGCGTACTGGTCTCCGGCGATTGCTTCAAAATACTCATCACCAAATGAGATTGATAACGATTGAGGTCGTCTTTCAAAGATGAAGAGGAGAGCATTTCCCAGTAGCCCAAGCTCATGACTTCATTCAATTTTTGACGCAGCCAGGAAAGGCTAAAATCCTGGCTCACTGCATAGAACAGACTCAGTATTTGGCCCAACTCGATGTCATGTTTCTGTGAGACATCAATCATATCAAGCGAAGAGTAGAGATAATAGAAATTGGCCACACGACTGGCCAACCTTTCAGGAACTCCTTGGTTGATATAGTTGGCCATCAGATCACGCCGACAGGTTTTTTGCTCTTCATTCAAGTGACGGGCTGAAATTGAAAACAGAGTGTGACAGGGCGTTTTCAAGCTGTGAATCAACTCATGAACCGGCATGGACACCCGATGATGGGCCAAAAGCCAACGACATTGATGTTGTAGAAAATCAGTGACTTCATTCATCATCTCAATTTGGACTTTGGCGCTGACGTGCCCATCTAAGGCTTCAATGTCTTTCCAAAGGGACGCAATGTCAAAAATCTCGATCGCAACTATAAACGCACGGGCACTCATGTCAGGCGATGCACCCACTTCATCATACATTCGGTGGACATACGCAATGCCCATGTATTGAAACATTTCATTGGTCAATTGAGTGGAAATGATTTCTCGTTTGAGATGATGAGATTCCATCGCTTTTTTATATTTTTGAGAGAGAATCGCAGGAAACTCTGCCCTCAAATAGCGGTCGCAATAATCTTCTTCCGGCAAGGCGGAATCGAGCAGAATCTTTTTGATCGTCGTCTTGGCATAGGCCATCAACACCGAAAACTCAGGTTTGGTAAAATTTTTCCCCTGAGTGACGCGAGACCTCAACACCTTGTCACCGGGCAAGCCTTCCAAAGCGCGTTTGATAAAGCCTTCACGTTCCAACTCACGCAGCAGGCGAATATAAGTTGTAGCTGCCGCAGCGCGATGAACACCATTGCTGATCAGTTGGGTTTGGTGATAATTGTCAGACAAGACCAAAGCCCCCACTTCATCCTGCATCTGCATGAGCAAAGTATTTCGTTGCTCAACCGTCAGTTCTTTTGCTTCTAACACTGCATTCAAGAGAATCTTGATATTGACTTCGTGGTCAGAACAATCAACCCCAGCTGAATTGTCCACAGCGTCGGTGCAAATCTGGCCGCCCGCCAAGGCATACTCCACCCGAGCCAATTGGGTAAAGCCCAAATTTCCGCCTTCACCCACCACTTTGCAGCGGAGACCAGAGGCATCAATCCGCAGCGCGTCATTGCTGCGATCGCCCACTTCAGCTTGCGTTTGCTGACTGGCTTTGACATAGGTACCAATCCCCCCGTTAAACAACAGTTCAACCGGTGATCTCAAAATTGCTTTGATGACTTCATTGGGCTCAAGCTCAGCAGCTTCAATTCCTAACACGGCCTGAATTTCAGGGCTCAAGGGAATGGTTTTGAGCGAGCGCTCAAAGACACCACCGCCTGCGCTGATGAGTTCGGGATTGTAATCATTCCAACCCGAACGCGGCAACTTAAACAAACGCAGGCGTTCTTCAAAACTACTGGCTGAATCAGGGTGAGGATCTAAAAAAATATGTTGATGATTAAAGGCTGCAACTAAACAAATATGCTTTGACAAGAGCATGCCATTGCCAAAGACATCTCCGGACATGTCCCCAATGCCCACCACGGTGAAGTCTTCATTTTGAATGTCTTTGTTGAGATAGAGAAAGTGACGCTTGACGGACTCCCACGCACCTCGCGCAGTGATGGCCATTTTTTTGTGGTCATAGCCATGACAACCGCCTGAGGCAAAGGCATCGCCCAGCCAAAAACCATATTCTATGGCAACTCCATTCGCAATATCTGAAAAACTGGCCGTCCCTTTGTCAGCAGCCACCACAAAATACGGATCATCTTCGTCATAACGGACCACATTTTCTGGAGGCGCGACATGACCGCCGATCAAATTGTCAGTCACATCCAACAATGCCGCCATGTAAATTTTATAACAGCGAATGGCTTCAGCCTGCACAGCATCCCGCCCTTCTGCAAAGGGTAGATTTTTGGGATAAAACCCACCCTTTGCACCCAGGGGCACAATCACTGCATTCTTCACTTGCTGGGCTTTCATCAACCCCAAGACTTCTGTCCTGAAATCTTCCCGTCGGTCTGACCAGCGAATACCGCCGCGGGCCACTTTGGCCATGCGCAAATGCACGCCCTCGACGTCAGGGGCGTAGACAAAAATTTCGGCCATGGGCACAGGCTTTGGCAATTCTGAGATCATGCTGCTGTTCAACTTGAAAGACACATACGATTTGGGTTCGCCAGCCGCATCCACTTGAAAATAGTTGGTACGCAACATCGCTTTGATGACTTCTTTATACCGACGCAAAATCCGGTCGTGATCGAGGCTGCTCACCTTTTTCAATTCGGATTCAAATTCTGCAAAAACATGAAGTGCCTTTTCTCTCTCTTTGTCGGAAAGACGAGGGTCAAATTTCAAAGTAAATGCCCGCGATAGACATTGGGTCAATTTGGGGTAGGTGCACAGTGTATCTTCAATATATTGCTGACTGTAGACAAAACCAATCTGGGCCAAATATTTTCCAATGGCACGCAGTACCACAATTTCGCGCGCAGATAAACCGGTTTGCAAGCTCAAGCGGTTGAACCCATCGCTTTCCGCTTTTTTGTGCCAGACTTCCAAAAACGCCAGTTTAAACAAGTCTTTCATCTCGTTAAAATCTTGTTTTAAGCCTGTTCCATCAATCAAAAAGTCTGACACCCAAATGGATACATTGTCAGGCAGTCGCACTTCATAGGGGCGCTCTTCAATCACTTTTAAGCCAAAGTTTTCCAAAATTGGCAAAACCTGCGTCAGCCACAGTCCGTGATGACGTTGCATGGCTTTGAAGTGAATCAAGTTCTCCTGCAGCTCATCTTTGTCAAAATCAATGGCTAAATCGCCTTTGGTGTTTTCCAATTCTTCGATTTTGAGAATGTCTTGATAAGCCTCATTCACGGTAAAGTCTTCAGTGTAATTGCCAGGGAAGGCCCGTGCGTATTTGTTGTAAGTAAAACTTCCCCTGTGTTCGCCTTCTTTTTGAGTCAAAAGGTCTTTTAAATCTTCCCGCCAATTGCGAGCAACTTCTCGTAATTTGCTTTCTATGACGGCAATATTAACCTCTTCAGGTGCAATGCCATTCACACGCAGGGTAAAGTCAACGCGAC
Organism: uncultured Francisellaceae bacterium; assembly: GCA_964349115.1. Classification (GTDB taxonomy): domain Bacteria; phylum Pseudomonadota; class Gammaproteobacteria; order Francisellales; family CACEW01; genus JAJZUD01. The sequence goes on along the minus strand of CAYGFJ010000035.1, from coordinate 4,442 downwards.
ACAACACAGACTGCAGAAAGCGAGGGGTAAATGAGACACTTTGCCCATTCAATTCGCGCATCAAAATATTTTGCAATTTGATGCGCAATTCAGAGTTAAAGAGGTCGCGAGGCAGATAGACCATACAATTAAAAAAGCGGCCAAAGAGGTCGCGGTGCAAGAAGAGGCGAATTTGCTGACGTTCTTGGATATATAGAATTTCCGTCGCTATTTTGAATAACTCATCTTCAGTCATCTGCAAAAGTTGATCCTTGGGAAAGCTTTCAATGATATCCTCGAGCGCCTTGATATCATGGCTATGAGGGGCAAAATGCGCGCGATTGAAAACCGCCTCGACCTTTTGGCGCAGATAAGGGATGTGAATGGCACGGGTGTGATAGGCACTGCTGGTGTACAAGCCCAAGAAACGCGATTCGCCAATCAGGACACCTTTGTCATCAAATTCACGGACAATGATGACATCCATATGGCTGGGGCGATGCACGGTTGCAACGGAGTTTGATTTAGTCACCAACAGGGGCAAAGTTTGAAATGCCGGAGCCAAATCTTTAAATTCTTCAGAAAAACAGCCCATGCCGTAGGTGCTTTGGTCTCTCATTAACCCCAAACAGGTCGAGGCATCTTTGACTAAATGAGCCGCGGCATCCATTCCTTTCACATTAAACTTGGCATAGCCCAAAAAGGTAAAGTGATTGTCGAAAAGCCAATCTAAAAAGGCGTTGAGCTCGGGATCGTTCGACACATGGTGAACTGCTTGCTCCATTTTTTCGCGCATGACCAAAAAGTCTTCCACTGCCAAACTGACATCAGAGAGCACGGCAAACAAAGCGTCCTGCAAAAACATCAAAGCGGATTCATCATACTGACGGTCAATCTCAATAAAAACATTGGCTTCCATGCTCGCATTTTTGGAGTTTTCATCAAACTCAATGATCTCGCCTTGGTCGTTGCGACAGGCGGGCACCGCCCCATTATGGACGATAAAATGAATACTGACCCCTTGGCGATTCAACTCCATCAACAAACTGTCCACCACAAAGGGCATATCATTTTCAGTTAACTGAATAATGGAATGTTGAGAATCAAACCCATCCCGAACCAAATCTGGATTAAACACCCGAAGCTTGATCTGCCCGACCTGCCGGGTCTTCATAAATTGAAAGTGGGAATACAAGCTTGCATACAGATTTGTCACATGCTTTTGGGCCAACTCATCCCGCGACACTGCAATGTAATAATGGTCCACCCAATGCTGAAGCAGTGCCACCTCTGCCTTCGGCGCCTTCTTAGCAATATAGTCTTTTAATTCAATCAAAATCGGGTGAAGTTCAAGTTGTTTCATAAATGAGAGGGGTGCCAAGGATCAGGAGGCGCTAGTATAAAAGCACTCTTGGTCTAAAACAACTTACAACAGTCCTTTTAAGCGCACCAAGCCATCAACAACACTGCCATAGGATTGGATGATACTTTCCAAAGAGAGGCGATATTGCCCATTTTCTTTGCTGATATCCACCTGGCTCGTTGTGTCTTTGTATTGTGTGCAAATTTCCTGTGTGAGCTGAACAACTGGGACCCCTGCTTTTTCAGCAATGGATCGAAGTTGAGAAGTAAAATCACAGCATTTAGCGATGATGAAAGGGTCGCTTTCTGTAAAATATTGATTAAACTCATCTTCGGTCACAGACATCCCTCTTTGCAAAGCAAATCGTTGAAATTTCTTCACACTGTCATTTAAATCTTCGATCCATTTTTCAGCACTACTTGAAAAACGAGTGATATTCTCTTTGACGTTTCCACCATTAAAACGTTTGGCCATTTGCACCACCAGACCCAAAAATTTTGGCCGAAAGCTCAAGCCCTTAAAACCCAAAGTGGTTTCATAGCCGCTCAATAAATTGATCCAGTTGCTAAAAATTGAACTTAAATTGTCAATCGCCTGCAATGAGAAAAAAGAAGGTGAAACCGGAGCAATAAAATAATCCGTCCCCATCATGATTAAGGCATTCACAATGCTGCTGGAACTGGGTGAAGTATCCATCAAGATAAAATCATAAGCAGCCTTATTTTTACGAATGGCTTGCTCAAATTTATGGGGCAGACTTTCGGTATACTGATTCCGATTTTTGATAATCCCATACAGATCAGCCTCAACATCAGACAGGCTAATAGAACCTGAAATCAGATCGACATACCCCACTCCCTGCCGGGCATTTTTTCTAAAAAGCGCTTTAGAAGACTCCTCTCCCCTCAAGTCAATATTGAGGTACTCCGGAAAAGAAATGTACTGATTTGTATTTTTGGTCCACTTAGAATCTTCATCTGTTGAGTATTCAATGCTGTTGGAAAGGCCATACATAGCCGCTGTCAAATTCATTTGAGGATCAGCATCAATCAACAAGACGCGAAGCCCTCTGTCAGCAAGCAAACTTCCTATGTTATACACTAAGGTTGTTTTGCCTACCCCGCCCTTGTGATTAAAGAAACTAATGATCAAATCACACCCCTATTATCTGCCCAATTTCGGCACTCACTATACTGGTTTTTCAGACATGATTCCATTACAACAACTGCTGACACACCGGTGTTGGCAATTGAGTGTTGATCCAGATAAGGGCGTTGTTGCCCTGCTGACTTGTGAAAGTACAAGTCACTATAGTATTTTTCTGATTGTCCTGCAAAACCAAAGCGTGGTTGCCAGGCAGAAGCTCTAGCTTTTGGATATGAATGTCTTCCGGAAGGGTGGACCAACTACGAATGTTAACATCAGTGGTGTGTGGGGTGGATAATATGAGGAGGTCAAGAGTCAATGATAACTGGGCATCGGCAAGGTCATCCTCTGCATTATCAAGTTCATTTTGGTAATCTTTATCACTTTGTCCTGGGAGCTGTAAAGGAGGATTGTCAACCGCGTTTTGCGCATATTGCACAGCAGCGACATCGCGTACAATATTGTTAATGGTCCGATTTGTCGTGAAAGATGCATCATTGACGATAAAAGGATAACGCTCCAGCAATGATACAGCAGCCAAATCCGCCACACTCAAATGCATTTCCCCCTGAATGGAAGGAGTGGCGTTGTCGATGACAAGCGAATAAGCATCCACAGAAAGTGGAGTGATCGGGTAATACGGTACAATAAAATCAGCTTGATAAGACGTCCCAGGAATCGGCACTGTTCTGATCTGCTGCTGTAAAATGGGCACAAATCCTTGTTCAGTCATCACAAAAACTGGAGAAGTGCCATTGGCTTTTTTCAACTTTGGAAGTGAAGATGGGGCCCCCGATGCTTTTTGTTTTGCAGCAATCATATCAGGCGTCATTCCGCTTTTTTGCATCGCCAGCAGTGCTTCCTCTTGAAACAATGCCACGGGCAAGCGCATCTCTGCATTCTGCATGGACAGGGACGCTGAATTGAGATCTCCCGCGTTTAAAAAAGCAAGTCCGGCAATAAAATCTGCAACGCCATTTGACAAGGAATTGGAAAGCGTTGTCTGATTGCGCGTTTGCGCCAACAAATCTGCATAACTTGGCGCCCCTGCTGGAGTTTGTGGAATCACAGGTTTTTTCTGAATTTTAGGCAGGACATGTGCATTTAAATGAGCCTCCAGTGTTTCCGCTTGACGAAAATCAACTAATGCATCGCCAGGCTTCCCTTCTGCCAAATAATTGATGCCTTGATACTGAAAAGCCAATACTTTTTCATAAGGCTGAGGACGATAAGCTGAGTCATTATCCGCTTTAGAACCTTTAAACATTTTTTTAATTTGAATCTTAGGTGCAGTTGCTTTTGCATTGAATGTATTAATCACTACATTGTAATTCTTAATGCTGTCTTGATAATCCCCGGACAATTGCTCAATCCGACCCAATTCCAATGCATATAACTCTGGATCACTCTTGATTTCGCCTTGCAATGTGGCCTCAGCAGCACTCGCCTTATTCTGTGCCAAGTCCTGGCGAAGTTCCGCTGCTTGATCAGCGTATGGAGTAAAGTCAGCAAGCGGCAATGCGCAGCCTGTCAAACTAAGACAGCACAACACGCCCCACAACTCAGCTTTAAATATCATACCAAGGTCCCCATATCAATGGTCTTTGCAAAAAACTGACAATCAAATACTTCATCTAGAAAGATTTCCGATTCTACCGCCAAAATGACACATGTCAATTTGGCGAGACATATAAGCCATAACCACTATTGTGCGCTGTTTAGGGCGGCGGGGGTGTTACAAAGCTTGCTCTCTCAGCACGGCAGCACAGCTCTTTTTCAAATGCGCGATCAGTTCATCCACATATTTTTGGACTTCTTCGTCAACCAAAGTGCGATCGGGGTGCTGGAGTTTTAAGGAAAAGGCCAGGCTCTTTTGGCCTTCTGGCATATTTTTTCCTTCATAGACATCAAATAAGGTGACGCTTGCAAAGAAGTCGGAAGGGAAAGTTTGGAT
>CAYGFJ010000034.1:6705-10189 GCA_964349115.1 uncultured Francisellaceae bacterium | reverse complement strand
CTCTTCAACGTATTCAGGTTTAAATCCCAGTTGTTCCAATTGTTGGAAAGCGGCTTCTGGCGTTTTGGCAGAGCGCAGCGTTGCCGCAAGATTGGCAGCGTGAACTTGTCCATTGGGGCTCAGGCGACCATTACGGGAACTCAAAGCGAGGCCTTTTTCAGCGCGAATAGTGGGGCAGGGAATGATCTCAATGGGCAAAAACAGCGCCCTCGCCATTTTTTGGACCAGGCGCAATTGCTGAAAATCCTTTTCGCCAAAATAGGCCCGGTTGGGGCGAATAAGGTTCAAGAGTTTTAAGACGATGGTCAGCATTCCCGTAAAATATCCAGGACGAAAGGCCCCTTCCAGGATTTGGCTTTCAAGCGTTTCACTCACTTGAATTTCAAATCCGTCGGGATATAGGGCCTCATTGTGAGGAGCAAGCAGATAGTCAACGCCGACTGACTCCAACAAGGCGCAGTCTTGTTCAAAAGTCTTGGGGTAGCGATCGAAGTCAATTTGAGAATTAAATTGCGTGGGGTTCACAAAAATGCTGACAACACAGAGGTCGTTTTCGGCTCGGGCCCGTCGCATCAAGGCAAGATGGCCTTCATGAAGGTTCCCCATGGTGGGGACACATCCGATAGATGGGTCCTTTAGGGTGTTGCGAAGTTGGGTCCAGGATTCAGGCGTGGTAAGTATGTTCATGACTGGGAAATGCTCCTGTTTTGACTTCGTGAATATAAGCTTGAATGCCTTCTTGCATGAGGGCTCGGCCTGCGAGATAGGGTTTGACAAATTTTGGGATTTTGTCTTCTGGGAGATGAAGGCCCAGTAAGTCTTGAAGCACCAAGACTTGGCCATCCGTCTCCGCTCCAGCACCAATGCCGATGGTGGGGATCTTGAGCAAGTGCGTGAGGTTTTCTGCCAAGGCAGCAGGGATGCATTCCAAAACCAAGGCAAAGCAACCGGCTGCTTCCAAAGCTTCAGCATCTTCTATCAAACGCGCTTGAGCAGTCTGGGTTTTGCCTTGGACTTTATAACCACCCAAGGCATGCACAGACTGCGGTGTCAGGCCCAGATGGCCTACAACGGGAACACCGGAGGACACCAAATGGGAGATCAGTTCAAGATTGCCGACAGCACCTTCTAATTTCACAGCATGCGCCCCAGCTTGCATTAGTGTTTTGACTGCATTCACATTTTTGCTCAGGCTTTGACGATAAGTTAAAAAGGGCAGGTCACCCAGAATAAATTTTTTGGGAGCTCCCCGTGCAACCGCTGCGGTGTGGAGGGCCATCATCTCGATGGTGGCAGGCAAGGTGCTGCCAAAACCATGCATGGTCATAGCGGCGGAATCGCCCACCAAAAGGCAGTCAATGTCTGTTTCAGCCACAATGCGTGCGCTGGTATAGTCATAACAAGTCAGCATCGTGATTTTTTCATGGCGTGTTTTCATCTCTGCAAAATCTAAAACAGTTTTCATGGGGTGGGCTCCTTGAGTTGGGCATAGGCTTTGACAAACGCCTGATAGACAGGGTGAAAGGGATCATTTTCTAAGGCTTCAAGATTTTTGCTTAAGGTGCCTGTGTCATTGCGTACCAAGGGCCCCGTCAGCGCATTGTCTGGATCTTCACACCAATTGTGAACCAGCTGGTGTAAATACGGGTGAGCCATCTCCTGAGGCAGTGCCAATTCTTTTTCAAAATCGTGGAACAGCTTTTGCCACAATAAGGTGCTGAAGTTGCCCGCCAAGACACAGAGGGCATGATATTTTGCCTTGAGCTCGCCCCGAAGACGCACATGAGGATTGGGAAGTTGTGGCAACAGCTGATGAAACGGCAGTGCCGCTTCATCAATAATAAAGGGAATGGCCCGATACTGTGCTTCAGAATACAAAGAGTGAGAAAAAGTCATGAGGGGATGGGCTGAAAACGCTTTGTCTGTAGACAAGCTGCCTGAGCAGTGAATTAATGTTTTTGACTTTAATACAGCGGGATCGAGCGCATCAATAAACGGCTCAATCGCCTGATCACTGATGAGAAGCAAGATATGCGTGGAGGCCCTTATTTTCTGCTGGAGCAAAGCCCATTCTTGAGGCCGATGCCATGCCTCAAAGGAAACTCCCAAAAGGGAAAAGTAGTGCTGAAAATGACGTGCCAAACGGCCGTTGCCTATCAGCAAATATGTGGGTACCTGTCGCATGATCAAGTCCTGTTTATTGCTGGGAGTACTTTAGCGGGAAATTTTTAGTTTGGCAATGCTTGAATTGGCCTGTGACATTAGAATTTAGGTGTTACAAAATAATAATTTATTATTGACTTAATGGCCGTTTTTACTTATTCTTCCGAAAATTTTAACCATGGACAAGGGAGAATGATGTCTTACGACAGGATGAATGATGATAAAGATGGGTGTTGCCCTAGCTCTTTTGTGTGTTGTGTAACAGTGATTGGTGGAATTGCAGTGGGTCTTCTCATTGGATATGCGCTCAGTGAAGGTGACTGTAAGGTGAGTGGTTTGCCTTCCAATATTGCGACAATACCAGGTGTAGCGGTGGCTCCCTTTGCAAATCTCACCATGACTGAGGGGTGCGCTATAACGACTTCAAATCTTATAACAGTAGCAGTCACCGCTACAGTGCGAAACGTTACGATTTGGGCGGGAGAGGCGATGGATCTTTTTCTGCAACTTCAATTTTGTAAGCAATTACTCAATATTTCATTGGATGGCACAGCGTCGACTGCAATATGTGGTCATTCAGCGCAGAGCCTCAGCGATGCAGCTGGAGTGCTTGCGACTGTAAATGATGCGCGCGTTCTGACACCAGTTTGGTTTCGCGGTGATGTGGATCTTACACTTGCTGGAACCAACCCTGGGTCTAGCGGGGCATCAGCAGTGGCTATTCCTGGGTTTTCAGCTGTAACAACTGTCAGTGTTGATCTTGCAGCTGCTGAAATTCCAGATGTTCATGCGGGGTCGGTGATCTCTGATGTCACTGAGACAGTTGCCGCAGGAGCGCGGAGCACAGCGCACTGGTTGCGTTCATGGGTCAGCAGTACCCCAGAGAACACCGGCCCCGAACCAAGCCCATCCTCATTAAGAAGGGACTAGGTCGTTATTCAACAATAGTAATATCGTCAGCTTGCAAGCCTTTGGGGCCATCTGTTACAAGAAATTCAACACGTTCGCCTTCATGCAAACTGCGGAAGCCGTCGCCACGGATATTTTTGTAATGAGCGAAAATGTCTTCGCCGCCTTCTTGTTCAATAAAGCCGAAGCCTTTTTTGTTGTTGAACCACTTTACGATACCTACTTTTCTGTCTGACATGGCAATCCTTTCTTTGATTAACATTAATAAAACCTGAGTGTAAACCCTCAAGTTCTGGGTCAATATAACGAGGTTTAAAAAAATTGTAAAGGCTTGTTCAGTGAAAATATGCTGATTAAGCAGGCATGAAATCATCGGATAATCATGGGGATTTAAGACTAAAATGTAAATAGT
>CAYGFJ010000034.1:0-6695 GCA_964349115.1 uncultured Francisellaceae bacterium | reverse complement strand
TAGTCCAAAAAGTGTTGCAATTTTTTTTCACATCTGTTATATTTTCAGACGATTTGAAAATCAACCAAGGAGAGAAAAAATGGCAAAAGAGCAGTCGATCGCCCCAAAAGAGCGCATCAACATCGTCTACAAACCCGCTGGCAATGCGACGGAGGACGTCGAACTCCCCCTCAAAATGCTGATGATGGGGGACTACACTTTACAAAAAGACCCGCGAGCGCTCGAAGATCGCAAGCCTGTGTCGATTGATAAAGAAAACTTCAATGAGGTTTTGGCCGCCCACAATATCAATATGACCATGCAAGTCCCCAATCGTTTGAAAGAGGGGGAGGCTGGATCTGATTTGAATGTGGCGCTCAATATCAAAAATATTCGTGACTTTGAACCGGACCAATTGATTGAACAGGTGCCTGAACTCAAGCAACTACTCGATATTCGTGAGGCTTTGGTTGCACTGAAAGGTCCTTTGGGCAATGTCCCATCCTTCCGCAAAAAACTACAGGGTGTCATGCAAAATGAAGAAGCTTTGTCACAGTTGTATGGTGAACTCGGCATTGCGCCTAGCGAAGAGGGGGCTGCATCATGAGTATGGCCGATGTAAAAGGAGCAGGGCAATCCGAACAAACCCTTGGCTCAGTCAGTTTGCTGGACAGTTTGTTGTCCGAAACCCATGTGACGGCTGGAGAAGAAGCCTACAACATTACCAAAACTGGGTTGGAAGCATTGATTAGCCAGCTTGCAGCGCAAAATGAAAGTGCTGAACGGGTCGACAAAGCATTGATTGATCGCTTGATTGCACGCATCGATCAGGTGATGAGTCGTCAAGTCGATGAGATCTTGCATCATGAAACATTTTCTAAATTAGAATCCGCCTGGAGATCTTTGAAGTTTGTAGTCGATCGTACCAATTTTCGTGAAAACATCAAAGTGCATGTCTTGAATGTATCGAAAAGCGATTTGCTGGAAGACTTTATTGACTCCCCAGAAATTCCTAAATCAGGCTTGTATAAATTGGTCTATACCAGTGAATACGGTCAATTCGGGGGTGAACCTTATGGCGCCATGATCGGTAATTATGATTTTGATCACAGTGCCCCTGATTTAAAATTGCTTCAAAATGTGGCCAGTGTTTCAGCCATGGCCCATGCGCCTTTTGTGGCAGCGGCCAGCCCCAAGTTCTTTGGAGTGGATAATATTGAAGCCCTGCCCAATTTGAAGGAAATCAAATCCATTTTTGAAGGTCCACTGCATGCCAAATGGCGTGGATTTAGATCTTCCGAGGATGCGCGGTATGTGGGTCTGTCTTTGCCACGCTTTTTGCTGCGTCAGCCTTATCATTTGGAAGACAATCCTTGCAAACGTTTCCAATACAGTGAAACCGTGCATTCTCATCATGATTACAATTGGGGAAACAGCAGTTTTGCGTTGGCGACACGGATTGCCGATAGTTTTGCAAAATATCGCTGGTGTCCCAACATCATTGGCCCAGCAAGCGGTGGGGCAGTGGAAGATTTGCCTTTGCATCATTTTGAATCAATGGGCGAAATCGAAACCAAGATTCCGACTGAAGTGTTGGTGTCGGATCGTCGTGAGTATGAATTGGCTGAAGAAGGGTTTATTCCCCTGGCGTTCAGAAAGGGCAGTGACAATGCCGCTTTTTTCTCAGCGAACTCCACACAAATGCCAAAATACTTTGGAACCAGCGAAGAAGGCCGTGCCAGTGAATTGAATTATCGACTGGGAACTCAGCTGCCTTATATGTTCATCGTCTGTCGCATTGCGCATTACTTGAAAGTTTTGCAACGTGAGCAATTGGGATCGTGGAAAGAAGCCACTGATCTTGAAAAGGAGCTCAACAAGTGGATCAGTCAGTACGTGGCCAATCAAGAAAATGCACCGTCTGAAATCAGAAGTCGCAAACCTTTGCGCTTCGCACAAATCAATGTCGAAGATGTTGAAGGGCAGCCAGGCTGGTACAAAGTGAATATTTTGGTTCGTCCCCACTTCAAATACATGGGCTCAGACATCACTTTGTCTCTGGTCGGCAAACTTGAAAATGCGAACAAGTAAGGCGCCACTTTTTGAACGTGTCGGGAGTGAGCGAGTCCAAAACTACAGTGTCAAGCATTGGCAAGAAGAAATTGGCCGCTCACTCACGTATTTGTTCAACACCCACCAAGGGTCAGCGCTTTGTGCAGAAGACTATGGTTTGCCGGTCTTAGAGCCTGAGGAGCTGACCCTTCGTAAGTTGAAAGCGTATGAAAATGAAATGCGTGGACTGATCCAAAAATATGAACCGCGTTTTAAAAAGGTTGAAGTCACAGGTCAGTTTGATGAAGCCCATAAAAGCCGCGTTATTTTTAATATTACAGGTGAGATCGATGAGTCCCTCTCCAGCGGACGCGTCAGTTATCGCAGTGTCATGATGGAAAATGGCCAAATGATGATGAGGATTTAACAGTGTCACGATTAAAAAGTCATTATGAAGAAGAGTTGTCTTATCTGCGGGAGCAGGGCAAACGCTTTTCCAATCGATTTCCAAAATTGGCACCCTTTTTGTCTCAAGAGGCCAAAGATCCTGATATAGAGCGCTTGCTGGAAGGTTTTGCCATGATTGCAGCCAAGTTGCAATGCAAAATTCAAGATGCCTATCCTGAACTCTCCAGTCAAGTCCTTGAAATGATTGCTCCGCTGTATTTAAGCCCTCAGCCTTCGGCTTCTGTCATGCAGTTTAAAACCAACCCTACGATGGCGGCGATCAGCAAAAAAATTGCGCGTGGGACGGAATTGCGAGGACAAAAGGAGGGAGCTCCTTATTTTTTTACCACCACTCAGGAGCTCTTGGTCCAGCCTTTGGCTTTGTCCAAATGTGAGAAAAAAGAAAATGGCACAGAGCTTGAAATCACGCTATCTTTTGATTGCCTCTATGAAGCGCACACACATCATCTTGAGAGCCTTGAATTTTTTATTGGGGGCGAGCTTTCACACAGTTATTTATTGAGTCATTTGCTCTTGGAGCGTGTCAAGCAGATCGAAATCGAGATCGATGGCAAAACCATCCCGCTTCCAAGAGGGAGCTTCAAACGACGTGGATTGGATGCAAAAGCAAGTCTGGTTCCTTATTTTGAGGCCCAGTACCATGTGTTCCAACTATTGTGTGATTATTTTGTTTTTCCTGAAAAATTTCTATTTTTCCAGCTGGAAGGCATTGATTTTAAAAAGCTTCCAAAAGCCCAAAATTTTAAACTGAAGTTATCCTTTGATTTTGAAGGAAAGCAGACTTTAAAGCTGAATCAAAACACTTTTAAATTGCACTGTGCGCCTGCCGTCAATCTTTGGCGAGCGGATGCAGCGCCCTTTTATTATGATGCCACTCGTACAGAATATCCTTTGCGTGTGGAGTCCGCAGTGGGTGAGGCGGCGCCGCACAGTGTGCTTGCGGTGAGTGGATGGTCAGAGAAGGAGAAAAAAAACGTAGCCTATCAGGCGGCCCGAGATTTTCCTGTTTCACAGCGGGAGTCGATGCGTTATCAAACCATTTTGCGCAACACCACCATCAAGGATGAGCCAGAGCTGTATCTCGAATTGTGGAATCCCAAAGCGTTGGAAGATACCCAAGTGATTTCAACTGAAGTCTTGGCCTATTGCCCCCATGCATTTTTAGACCTGAATGGGCCCAAGGTGGTGTCAGCCCTGCAAAAAGAACAAGGTCTGGAATGGACCAATGTACTGCCTTTGAGTTCGCCGGTTTATCCCCCTTTAGAAGAAAATGCGACCTGGAAATTGATTTCGCATTTGGCACTGCGTTTTAAAAATATGCGTGAAGTCGGCGTTTTGAAACAGCTCATCATGGCCTATGATTTTGCCGCCTTACAGCCTGGGCGGGAGGGGTCGTTGAGTCACAAAATCGCTGAAGCTTTGCTGGAGTTTACAACCCAGGAAGCTCAGCATTTTCATCGTGGAGAACTCATCAAAGGCAGTGCCTCCGTTTTAAAGCTGAAAGAAGACGTCTTCTTAAATCAAGGGGAAATCCACTTGTTTGGTAGCATCTTGGCCCATATTTTGTCAGTGCATGCGCCCTTTAATAGTTTTCACGACTTGCGCATTGAAGGCGTATTGACGGGGTTTAAGGCGATATGGAAAGCAGCGTTTTAGGAAAATTAACACATTCGTGGAAGGCTTTGGCTCGGCTTTTGCCTGGTTTTGAAAAAGCAGGGCGGTCTCTTTTTTTTAGAAGCAATCCTGCTTTAAGTTTCGCAGCGCGAGAAATAGACAGCATTACCTTGGATGCTTCTGTGATGGAAGTCACACTCAATTTTATGGGCTTGCAAGGTGCCAGTACGCCCTTGCCCATTCACTACACTGAGCGCATTCTTCAGGATGACCCGGAGGACTCCAATTTAAATGAGCTTTACAACTTTTTTAACCAACGCCTCTATGAATTGCTTGCAATCATTGAGCAGAAATATACCCGCCTGCCATCTTCCTATTTGATGGCTTATGCGGGTTTGAATTCAAAAGACAATCTCTATTTCCCCTATCTTCATTTGATGCTGGGCAATCAAATGAGCAAAGACAGTTTGTGCCGAATTTTAAAAGCGCATTTTGCTGTCAAGGAGGTGTGGTTTCAAGAACTCTCCCCAAAGAAATTGGCCATTCCCATCGAACATTTAAGCATTTTGGGCCAGCACAGTCGCCTGGGGGGCAGTATCAGTTTGGGCAGTTATGTGACCCAAAGGCGCGGCCATGTTGAACTTCATGTCGCCATTGACACCGTAGACGGCTTTCTGCCTCACGAACCCCAATTTTTACAGCTCCAAGAAATGATGGGCTTTTTATCACGCGAAAATCTGCGATGGACCCCAGTCTTTCATGTCAAAGAGGCGCGGCCTTTTATGTTGGGGGCAGAATCAGCATCGTATTTGGGCTGGACTTCATTGCTGTGAATGTGCAAGGATTATGATTTCAATCTCGATGGGGGAAAATTGTAATGAAAATCGTTTTAGCAACATCAAATAAAGGAAAGCTCTTTGAATTTCAGGAGCGCTGTCAGTTCCAGGAAGGCGAACATCCAGGCTTGGAATTCATTCCTCAATCGTCACTTTGCATCACCGATGCTGAAGAAACCGAATCCACCTTTCTCGAAAATGCATTGTTGAAAGCCCGTCATGCAGCGAAGGAATCAGGCATGCCCGCTTTGGCCGATGATTCAGGATTGTGTGTGCCTGCGCTGGGTGGGGCGCCGGGCGTTTATTCAGCTCGTTATGCGGGGACAGGCGTTTCAGCTGACAATATTGCGAAACTTTTAGGGGCTATGAAAGGTCTGTCTGGGGCTGATCGACAGGCTTATTTTTGCTGTAATCTGGTGTTTGTCTTATCCCACAACGACCCCAATCCACTGGTCTTTCAAGGGCAATGGGAAGGAATCATTTTGACCGCATCCCACGGCGAAGGGGGCTTTGGCTACGATCCTGTCTTCTATCTACCCCAATTGGGCAAAACCGCAGCGGAGTTGCCTTTGGATTTCAAAAACAAAATCAGCCATCGTGGGCAAGCTTTGCAGCAGTTTTTCCGTAACTCCCTAGGTTTATCGGCCTAGCACAGTCTCGCAGGTTTTGAGATGGCTCAACTCTTCACAGAGTGTGGTTCTCGCATGTCCATCTGCTTCTTCAAATCCTTCGATGACGGTTAAATTTTTCATTTTGTAAAATGCGGCAGGGACTCCGGTGTCGTAGCGAGCAGTGACCACAAAAACTTGTATTGCCAAGCCACGCTCTTGAAGGGCAGCTATGACCCCCGCATCAAAGAAACGACTCATGGTGTTGCTGTCATAATAAAAGAAACAGCTGCCACTTGCTTGGAGCTCATTCACCAGGTGTTGTCTAAAGTTCTCTGGGGTAAAAGGCAGGCCTGTTAAGGCTGTAAAATTGTCTTTGAAGGTTTCGCTGGTTTCTGCTACATAGCCTGAGCGCAAGAAGACTCCTTCATCTCTTAAAAGATCTAAAAATTTTTGAATGCCTTCGTTGTTTTTGGTTTGGGTATAGGATTGACGCACTGTTCCAATGCGCCAGTTTGGTCTGGGAGTAAAGAAGTCTGTGTGACGCTTTCTGTCAAAGAAGGGGGCGCTCTGGGCAATAGACAACTGTGCAAAGGCATGCGCTTTTTCAAAAAAAGCTTCTAGAGGCTCTGTCCCTGGAAACTCACGTGGCATGGTGGTGGCAATGGGGGCTTCGCTGGATAAAAGAAAAGGTTTGATGGGGCCAGGTGTGGTGCAAAGGTCTACATAGTGATCTCCCAGATAAAAAAGACGCTGAGGATGGGCTTTATCCACATGGCACATCACCCCATGACAAGATCCAGCTCTTGCCACCTCAGGGCCCACAAGCTGAACGCCTGAAGGCACTTTCACAGAGGGAACTCCCAGATTTAAGACACGAACCATCCTACTTGCTATGCCCCTTGCTGCCCCAGCCATACTTGATCCTCCTTGTAAAAAAAAGGGGGAATTATAGGGCTCTGTGCCCTGGTTTGCAATGAAGAATTTGGTATACTGCCTGGCTTTATTCTTGGGGTCAGAGAGGGAAAATCATGAAAAGAACACATTATTGCGGAGAGATGACTGAAAAGGACATTGGGGCGGAAGTTGAAGTGTGCGGCTGGGTTCACCGTCGGCGGGATCATGGGGGGGTGATTTT
>CAYGFJ010000033.1:4349-10205 GCA_964349115.1 uncultured Francisellaceae bacterium | reverse complement strand
GGCTGACAGTGCATCTTGAACGCGACCTTTGCGTTCTTTGATTTCAATTTCAGTGGCACCGCCCACTTTCAGAACCGCAACACCGCCAGCCAGTTTGGCCAAGCGTTCTTGCAATTTTTCGCGATCGTAATCAGACGAGGTGTCGTCGATTTGTGCGCGAATCATGGTTGCCCGCCCTTCAGTCGCTTTCTTGTCGCCCGCCCCATCCACAATCGTGGTGTGCTCTTTGGTGACAGTGACCTTCTTCGCGCGGCCCAGATGTTCGGTCGTGGCCTTTTCTAAGGTCAAACCGACTTCTTCAGAAATCACGGTTGCGCCGGTCAAAATCGCAATGTCTTCCAACATCGCTTTACGACGATCGCCAAAGCCAGGGGCTTTCACTGCACAGACTTTCACAATACCGCGTAGATTGTTGACCACCAAGGTGGCCAAAGCTTCGCCTTCGACATCTTCTGCAATGATCAAGAGAGGTTTGCCTGCTTTGGCCACGCCTTCCAAGATCGGCAAGAGTTCGCGAATGTTGGACAGCTTCTTGTCGATCAACAAGATGAATGGGCTGTCTAATTCAGCCGTCATGGTTTGTTGATTGGTTGCGAAGTAAGGGGAAATATAGCCGCGGTCGAACTGCATGCCTTTGACCACTTCCAATTCATTATCAAAACCGGAACCATCTTCAACCGTAATCACGCCTTCTTTGCCCACTTTTTCCATGGCATCCGAAATCATTTTGCCGATGGAATCGTCCGAGTTGGCGGAAATGGTGCCGACTTGTGCGATGGCTTTTGCATCTTTGCAGGGCACAGCCATTTGGGTGAGATACGCTTCAACTGCTTGCGTTGCTTTGTCGATACCGCGCTTCAAGTCCATGGGGTTGACGCCTGCGGTCACATATTTCAAGCCTTCAGTCACAATCGACTGGGCCAAAACGGTGGCCGTTGTGGTGCCGTCTCCAGTGTCATCATTGGCTTTGGAGGCAACAGCCTTCACCAATTGCGCACCCACATTTTTCAATTTACATTTCAAATCGATGGCTTTGGCCACGGTCACACCATCTTTGGTGATTTCAGGGTCGCCATAACTTTTTTCAATCACGACATTGCGTCCCTTGGGACCCAAAGTCACTTTCACTGCATTGGCGAGCACATTCACGCCTTCCAGCATTTCTAAGCGCGCATCATTTGCGAACATTACATTGACTGCCATTTTCAATCCTCCTAATCAATAATTGCCATTAAATCTTCTTCACGCATCATCAGGTATTCCACCCCATCAATCTTGATTTCGGTGCCTGAGTATTTGCCAAAGTACACTTTGTCGCCGACTTTAACCGCCAACGCGCGTACTTTTCCATCTTCCAAAATTTTGCCAGTTCCCACTGCAACCACATCCCCTTTCAAAGGTTTTTCAGTCGCATTGTCAGGAATCAAGATTCCACCGGCGGTTTTGGTTTCTTCTTCAGCACGACGCAGCAAAACGCGGTCATGCAGAGGGCGTACATTCAACTTCATGTTTCTCTCCTAGGTTAAGTGATAAAAATTGCCAAGACTTATATTGGGCTTGAAGTTCACTTTTTCAAGAGGGCAAGATTCTACAGCAAATGAAAAACTTATAAAGCACTGCCATGGACCCGCACTTGACTCGCTGATTGTATGCAATAAAAATTTAAGTTATAATGTGAAGTATAGAAATATTTAATTATTAGGAGATATGTGATGGCTGCAGCGGCGCCAGTTCTTGGAGACAAGCATCTTTCGAATCGTGATCGAGACAGGCTCATGGCTTCTTTGATGAAGATATGCGGCGACCGAGGTTCTGGAGTCACCACTACCCTTATAGATGGGGTCATCACCCGCAGCTGGCCTAGTGAAAGAAGTATTGCTGAAGGTGTTGGCGGGTTTCTTCCGAGAGTACTGTCCCTTGGTGAAGCGTCAGACTCAATAGGAAGTGCCCCTGAGATAGATCCGGTGGACCGTGCAAGGGCCATTACAGTGATGGAGAAGGCGCACTTAGAAAATATCAGCCCCATTGATGCAAGCAAAATTATAAATTATCAAGCTGCGCTGAAGATACTACAAGGGGGTCAACGCGACCCCGAGGCCATTGCCTGCCTTGCAGCCTTTGATATTGCATACCAAAAGGAAATTGACAGAGTCACGCGTGAAATTGAAAGCATTCCTGATGATGAGATTGCAGGTCTATTTACAGGGGCGGGCTTTCGTTTTGATCTACCAGATGACGCTCTTTTTTCAAAACAAAAGGTCTTAAAAAAATGCAGGGAACTGCTGATTGAAACACATGCCAAAATAGTAAATATTGACCCTGATACAGATGCGAATGCAACAAGAGTGATACTGACGAGTCCGCGGGAGTCATATCATCTTCGCCTTGTAGTTGTTCGATCGCAACAAGAGATGGGGATGATCTCACAAATGTGGATGGATCGTGTTGCCACGCAAGTAGCCCAAAATCCCAGGAGCGCCAGTGAGTACAACGCCTATCTGCTTCCATTACGCGCCTCACAGCCTGCAATCTATGCCAAATGTCTTGTCGCCCAGTACACTAACTCCCCTGCAACTTTGAGCCCCACAAGCTTAACTGCTGGGGACAAAGAGGCAATTATTACAGCAATTCGTCATGAGGCTCTGATAAGACAATCAGAAATAGCTAATGACCAACCAAATTTTCAATTTCCTGATGGCCAATTACCGGCTTTTTTGGCACGCATGATGGCTACTGTAAAGCCACTAGAGTGCATAACACAACCAAATTTAAGAATATTTGATAGCCAGCGCGTAAGGGATGCGCTTTTTATTCTCGATGCCAGTGGTAATAAGTCAGCAGATGCTGAAAGCATTATCAATGCTGAATTTGAGAAGCTGCGGTTCGAGCTGATTAAAACTGCGATATCTATCAAAAAAATATCTGATGAAGATATCTGTCAAATATTTACAACTATTGGATTCGAGTTCTCTTTGCAAGAAGGGGATGAACGTTCTCAAAAATCCATTGTCAAAAAATTTAGGGACATTTTGTTTCTAGCTCAAGCAAACGAAGCGATTGCAAGCTGTTTTCCAGAAAGGGATAGCACTCAAGCTCAGTTACTGCGCCCCATCTTTACCTATTTGGGAGACATAGACGTATTTTTGCAGCACGGATATTATTTGACGAAAGATCAATCTGCCCCGATGTCTATTTTAGATTGCTTAGAGGGAGTCGAACTCGACACTTTGGAGGACAATGATTGGATTTTCATCCAAGCTGACAGGCTCAAAAAATCGCAAATTGAGGCAGGGGACTTATATAAGGCATTGCTTGAAAAATCAAAACCAACACCAAGCGCTCCTGTGTCTCTTGAGAAATATAGAGCGCTTAAAGCCAGACTGTTAGAACAATGCTCTCCTTCGGCACCCGCCACTGCTGATCTAAACTCCCTATTTACAGAGGATGATGCTTTGATTGCTTCGCTGAACCAAAGCGGGCCTGCTCGAGTGGGGGGTGTGCGCGGCGCGATGCAACCAGAAGATCATACCAGACTTTTGGAGGGTGCATTAGCGCCTCTGCCATCAATACCACCAGTAGAGTGCACGGATATTATGGGTGATGATCTTGTTGTTGCTGCATCGCTCTTTTCCTCAGTCCCTGATCCAGACACCCTGGTGCAGATAAAAGCTGAATTTCAAAAATTTAAAGAGCGCATGAGTGCGGTTGCCCAACAAATTGATGCAATGTCAGATGATCGCATCTTGATGCTTCTGAGTGCTGCAGGCCACTCTATTCCAAAGAGTGACACATTATCTGTTTGCAAAATGGAAGTTGCTCCAACGCTAGCAACTTTGGATGCTGTTTTTAAAAATGGGCCTGTAACGACTCATTCAGCCTATATCCAAATACAATCTGCAGCCCCTGACTCTCCAGACACGCTTTATTATGCTTCTAAAGATCCTCAAGAAGTTCGTCAAGTCGCGTGCACTCCGGAGCAATGGAGCGCAATGAATACATTGATTTCACCTGATTTAAACTCGAGTCAAGAAATCACGCGTCAAAAGGCTACTGTTGATCAATTAGAATCAATAGATCCCAATCGCCTAACTCAAAAAAAGTGGATTCAAAATTTTAAATTTTGCCTCTTCAGCCATTATTTTTCAAATGCAAAAGGAAAAGGAGATAATGGCTCAGATCGTGCAAAAATATTTGGCTTGTTTTGGCAGTTATGCCCCATAACAGGTGTGACCTCAGATCGATTAATGGATTTCTTCCTTCATCCTGATCGTGAGGAAACATACGTGCTGCAAAGACTCGACACTGCGCCTGCTGCGAGGGAGGCCAAGCTTAAAGGTCATTATTGCATTCATGCAGATCAACTCTATTACTTTCATTTGGAGCTTGGAAATAGAACAGAAATATCAGTGGATCCGGAAGGAATTCAAAAGCTTCAGGCCAAATTATCCCCTCCAAGTAAAAGGACTGAACTGACTCAAACGGAAGTAGAAGACCTGATTGTTTCAAAATCAAATCCACGGCGTGTAACGACGATGTTAGAATACAAGCTTAAGAATGCGTTTGGAGATTTGGAGGAGATTTTTCAGTGCCTGTCAAATGAGTCTTCAGTTGCCAAATTCAAAACCAAGTACCTGATTGCCTTAGGCCTGCTTTCAGGAGAAAAAGCAAAAAACTTTGCAATGTACTATGTCAGCGCAATGCAAAAGGCAGATTCACCAATCTATAAATCCATGACCCGCCAAGCTACATGGTCCTCGATCACACTTCCAAACGGAACATCTGTTGCAACAGAACATGGCCAAATCATGGATGCGATTGCAGATAAAATGCAGTCAATAAAATTGACTGTGCCTTCTGAGAAGAAGAAAGCTGAAGTTGTCGCTTCATATCAAGCAATAAAAGCGGTTCAGCCACAGAAAAAATGGTATGCCAGCTTTGCACTTGCAGCTGGCGCCGTGATTGGCGGAGCGATTACAGTAAGCTTGGTTGGTGCGGGGATTGTGAGTGGCGTATTGCCAATTATTGGCGCTGCAGTTGCGCTGGTGTGTGGCATTGGCTGGGCTTTTAAAAAAGGATGGGAAAAATCAGCAGCAGATCTGCCCGCGCCTGTTGTTGTGCCAGCTGCTCGCGCTACCGCCGCAGCAGGCGCTGCTCCCACTACCGCTGCTGTTCGCCCTGCTGCTGCCGCTGCCGCAGTTACTCCCGTTTCTTATACTGGTCCCCCTGAACAAAAATCTGGAGATCAACTGTATACTCGGTTTTTGACTTTGATGGAGACACTCTTTCCAGAGGACGCTAGCGCTGCAAAGCCTGCGCTGTGTGTTTTTATGAAAGAAAATCAAAGAAATAGCGCAGTCATGCGGCGTGTATTACGGGTGTTGGAGAGCACCACTAGCAATGATGCTGCTACATTAGAACAGGCGCTGCGGGCAGGCAGAGAGGCTCTTCCTGCAGATACTGCTGCTTCTGGTACCACTGCCGCTCCCATTCCTGCTTCCAACGCAGAGCTTCCTAATCTCGTCGGTTCTGCAGCTAGCGCTGGCTCAGGCCTTGATTCAGTATCATCAGCCCAAGGAGCTGCCCTTCCACCAGTCACGCCACCTAGAACACCTAGAATCAGTGCTGGCAGCCCTCCTCCTACAGATTTAGCTCCTGCTCTGAATTGCCCTGGTGCTGTTAGCGCTGGTTCAGTTGGCTCAGGGGGGCCTGAACAACTTCTGCCGTTGGCACTCGCTTTCGGTGCTGGTGTGCTTAGCGAGACTCCTGCCGCTGCTGCCGCTGCTGCCGCTGCCAAAGCTGCCGCAGCCGCAGCAGCCGCAGCAGCCGCAGCTGCCGCAGTGCCTAATGGAACTGGAA
>CAYGFJ010000033.1:0-4249 GCA_964349115.1 uncultured Francisellaceae bacterium | reverse complement strand
GCAGCCGCAGCAGCCGCAGCAGCCGCAGCTGCCGCAGTGCCTAATGGAACTGGAACCACTGATTTGGTAAGATGAACCCTATTCTTAGTGGGGTGCGGGTTGGTTGGGAGTGTTTTATTTACCTGTGTATTTTTCTTTCATCGCGCAGAATGTGCCAGTGAAGTATCGAAGGCAGCCTGGGTTTTGTCGTAAGGTGGATGCGCGATTTGCTCAATATAGCAAAGAGGCTCCATCGGGGGGTGACTCTGGTTTTTTGGAGAAGCTTCATCATTTGTGTGAGACTTTGACTGCGATTGAAATGTTTCATTTGAGTTATGAAAAGCAAGAGGGGGCGCTCTTGGCAGGACTTCAGCGAGCCCCGGTGACGCCGGCAGTCACAGCTGCATTAATCCAATGGGACGCATGCCATCTCGAGTTAAAAACAGATATTGAAGCCAAGTGTGTTGCACTGAGAGCACTGTTTCCGGCGGGGGCAGAGGCTGCTTTTGTGAGTGATGCTGATTTGTATTTTCTGGCCTCTGCTTTAGCAAACCGCGATTGTTTGGATGCAAGGGGCATAAAAGACCTGACTGCTTTTTTGCTGAGGAGTGAAAACTATCCTGATGCTCTGGAGATGGATCCAGCGGAAGATTGTGAGGCAGTGCCAGCCCAAGACTATAGTGACTCACTGTTGATGACGGCCTGGATGTCTGACCACGAAGGGCGTCCGATCGATGGCAGTCTGTGCAAGTGTGTTTCTTCAAAGGAGTCATCGCCCAACTGCGTAGTGCAATGACTGATCATGGCCTTTCGAAATGTTACAGAAAGGGCCTTGCTTTATATAAAAATATAATTTATGATATGCCAGTCCAATAAAAAAATTGGATTTCTACTTATCAACCAAGGAGATCTTATAATGAAAAAAATTCTTACTATCGTAGCTGGCCTGACTCTGGCGGCCTCGGCCTTTGCAACATCTGCCCCAACAGGTGCGTATGTACTTGTTCAATGCCCCCCTACACTTGCTGCTAACTCTTATACTGGGACTGTCGTTACCGTGTCAGATCGCAGCCAAGCAGTCAATACAAAAACCTATACAACATGTGGTGCAGCTTTAGATGGACTGGCAGACCAAGGTTATAGCATTCTGCCCAATGCGTCAGGAACTCCGTTCCTTTTCACACTTGTAAAATAATCTTAGACACAGCCTGTTCATTTGTGTTTCTAAACCCGCATCTCAATGCGGGTTTTTTTTGCCTCTCGAAATTGACAAGGGGGGTTAAGCTTCCTATCATGAACCGTTTTTTTCCCTCCACACACTAAAAGGAATGTTTATGAACAAGAAACTCATCATCATGGCAATGGCTGTTGGATTTGGCACAACAGCGTGTATCAACGCAGCGGCGCCTGCACTCTCCAGTGAAATGGACAAGGTCAGCTATGCCATTGGTTATGACATTGGCAATGGCTTTAAAACCCAAGGGCTGGGCATTGAACCTGCGCAATTTCAAGCAGGGTTTGACGCTGGATTGTCAGGAAAAGCAGCATTAATGACCACAACGGACATGCAAGCAACCCTGACCCAATATCAAAAAGAAATGATGAAACAAGCTGCGCAAAAACAACAAGCCGCTGCGGCAACCAACATGACAGCCAGCACTGCCTATTTGAAACAAATTTCCACCGAAGCGGGCGTGAAAGAGCTGGCACCAGGCTTGTATTACAAAGTCATGACTGCTGGCACTGGAAAAATTCCTGGCCCCAAAGACACCGTGACGGTCAACTATGAAGGCACCCTGGTGAACGGAACAGTGTTTGACAGTTCTTACAAACGTGGCCAACCCGCCAGCTTCCAAGTGGGCCAAGTGATTCCTGGCTGGACCAAGACTCTGGAAAACATGCCAGTCGGCTCCACTTGGATGGTCTATATCGCGCCTGACCTTGCTTATGGCAATTATGCTCCACCTCAAATCGGACCCAATCAGGCTTTGACTTTTAAGATTGATTTGATCTCGATTGACGCACCCAAAGCCGTTCAATCTGGAAGCTAAAAGGACACCATTGCCATGCGTAAAACTTTTTTAACAATACTGATCACCGCAGCGATTTCATTTGGAATCGCCGCTGGACTTTTCTGGTGGACACAGAGCCCAAAGCTCGACAACGCCACCGCTTTGTTGACAGAAGCCACGCATGGCAGTGTGACCGTCTTGAACCAGTTTTCTGCCATTGATAATTTGGAAGGCTATGTTGTACAGTCCACTCAAAACAATACGCAAACCATTGTCTATGTCGACAATCGTGGCCGGTACTTGTTGTCAGGCACCATTCTCGATCAAAACATGCAGAATATTTCTGCCCAAAATTATCAAACTTTCATCGCTCCCCAATCCGCTTCAACGGCTTTTAACTATCTCGCCAATGTGTCTTACATTCAACAAGGCGAGAGCTCGGCTCCTCATCAAGCTTATATTGTCTTTGACCCCAATTGCATTTTTTGCCACCGCCTGTTTGAATCTTTGCAACCCTTTATTCAAAATGGAAGTCTGGCCGTTCGCTGGGTACCCGTTGCCTTTTTGAAAGCCACCAGCACGGGACGCGCTTATGCCATGTTGTCCAGCTCCAACCCTGAGGCAGTTCTCATCCAAAATGAAAAGAACTTTAATGAGGCCACTGAAGAAGGCGGCATCCCCCCACTTTCCAATCCTTCTGCCAAAGTACAACAACAGCTTCAAAACAACATGGCCTTTTTGACTGAATCTCAAATTCAAGCGGCTCCTGCCATTTTTTATAAAAATGCATCCGGCATTGCAAGCATGATGCCCAACATCACTGACCCCTCCAAAATTGCAACCGTCATTCAAGGCTTTGGGGCTTCGTTTTAATGAATCGGTTTTCTCCCGTTCGCTTTCGCGCCATCCTCTTTATCTTGGTTGCACTCACTGTTTTGATTGGCGGCCGCCTCTTCTACTTGGCCACGATTGACCGCGGGTTTTTGTTGGGAAAAGGCATCCAGCAAGCCAATCATCCACGTGTCATTCCCGCCAGCCGTGGCGTCATCTTTGACCGCAATGGCGTCCCGCTGGCTGTCTCCGCCCCCATTGACAATATTATTTTCAATGCGCGTGTGATGGGGACTGACTCCAATGCGGAACTCACGGCTCTTGCCAAAAACCCCGCGTTGGGCTTAAGTTTTGACGACATTGAAACCTTAATTGCCACCAACCCTTCCAGTCAATATATGATTGCCAAAAAAAATCTTCCTCCAAGCGCGGCCGATTCCATTGACAATATGAATATTCCGGGGGTGTATGTCGAACGTAATCAGCAGAGCTATTTTCCACAAGGACCTGCTTTTGCCCAATTGGTGGGGTTCACCGATGTGAACGATATTGGCCAAGGAGGCCTCGAGCTGAGCTACGATCACTTTCTCACCCAAATTTATGGAAAACAATCTGTCACTGAAAGTGCATTGGGCCAGACTTACAGCATTAATCATGTCTTGAGAGAAGCCCAGGATGGTCATGATCTTTACTTGAGTATTGATGCCCGTTTGCAATATGTGGCTTATCAAGCACTGGCGGCCCAAGTTCAAGCCAAAGGCGCTGACTGGGGGGGCGCTGTCATCATGGACCCTCATACGGGGGAAGTGTTGGCGGCAGTGAGCTATCCCAGCTACAACCCCAATTCCATCACCGATCGCTCAGGAACTGAAGTCAAAGACCGCGCCATTACCGACCAACTGGAGCCAGGTTCGACCATGAAACCTGTCACCATTTCAGAGGCCCTCCAAAGTGGGCAATACCAACCCAATACCCCCATCGACACCAATCCTGGGTTTTATATGTTGGACGGGCACAAAATCCGTGATGATGGCAACAATGGCTTGATTAATGTCACGGGTGTGATCACCCGCTCGAGCAATGTGGGCATCTCCAAAATTGGCCTCTCTTTGAATCGCCAAGATCTTTACAATATGTTTTTGGCCTATGGCATGGGCCAAAAACCCTCGGGCGGAAAATTTCCTGGGGAAGCGGCTGGATTTGTCTACCCCCTCTCCCAATTGGGTGACTTCCAGTTTGCCACCATGATGTTTGGTTATTCCATTTCAGAATCTTTGGTACAAATGGCCCGGATGTATTCTGCCATTTCCAATCACGGCATGATGTATCCCGCAAGTTATGTCAAATTGGACAACCCGCCTTCAGGCACGCAAATCATCGACCCAAAAGTGGCCGATCAACTCATTGCCATGCTGGAAACCGTTGTC
>CAYGFJ010000032.1:3589-10292 GCA_964349115.1 uncultured Francisellaceae bacterium | reverse complement strand
CGGGTTCGCTGACTGTGGGAGGCACAACAACGGTCAGTGCTTCGGGTCAGAATGTTACTTTGAGCAATGCAAGCAATGACTTCACTGGCGCAGTGGGAATCACTGCTGCCAATGTAAGCTTGCGGGACATTAATGCCATGATTTTAGGTGCGAGCACTGTTTCAGGCACCTTGGGTGTGACCACAGCGGGGGCCTTGACTCAAAGTGGCGCTTTGGCTGTGACTGGAGTCACGACCTTGGCGGCAGGGAGTGCCAATAACATTACTTTAAACACAAGCACTAATAACTTCAGCACGCTAGGGATTACCTCAGGAAACAATGTCTCTCTCACCGATGCAGGCGCTTTGATTTTAGGGGCGAGCACTATTTCCGGAACCTTGGGTGTGACCACCTCAGGCGCCTTGACTCAAAGTGGTGCTTTGGCCGTCACGGGAGCGACGACGGTGAATGCCGACTCCAATGTAGTCACTTTAAGCAATGCAAATAACAATTTTGTCGGAAATGTGACAATCACCGCAGGAACCATTGCCTTAACAGATGCCAACAATCTGTCATTGAGCAGCATTTTGTCGAGCGGGGAAGTGACTGTCCTTGCGCAAAATGGAACAATCACCTTTGCAAGCACTTCAGCGGCGCCGGTGATCACCTTAAGTGGGGCACCGGGCAGTCGAACGGTAACGCTGGCTTCAAATCAATTTGACAATCAATCAACAGGGTCAAGTTCTGCCATTGATTTGGGTTCGGGCTCCAACAACCGCTGGCTTTTTTATTTAAGCAACTATACGGGTAATACGCTTGGAAATTTGTCGAGCGGCAATGATCCGATTTATAACACGACTTACCCCACTGCGATCACAGCTGCAGGCAACCGCTATGTCTATGCCGTTGCAAATCCCAATCCAAATTCATCCACTGCAACGCCTGCTGCTGCAACCACTCCCAGCAATAATCCTGGGGTGATCATCAATCATATGAAAAACAATCTTCCTC
Organism: uncultured Francisellaceae bacterium; assembly: GCA_964349115.1. Taxonomy (GTDB): domain Bacteria; phylum Pseudomonadota; class Gammaproteobacteria; order Francisellales; family CACEW01; genus JAJZUD01. The sequence goes on along the minus strand of CAYGFJ010000032.1, from coordinate 9,302 downwards.
CAATGAATAACAGTGGCGGTATCGCTGCCCCTGTGACACAAAAAACGATTTTAGGCCAGTTTACAACAGTGAGTGCTTCGTGATGAAAAAAATAGTGATTGCCAGTATGGCTTTGGGATTCTGTGTGACAAGCTTTGCAGTCAACAAAACAACGCTGCCAGCCGCTACAAATCCCGCCAATATGATGACTGAGATACAACAAAATATTCCAGGGCCCCAAGCACCTCAACAGGGCAATTTTGGCGTACAGGTCCATCCTCAAGTGATTGAGAATACGCAAGAAGTGGAAAATGAAGTTGTCTTGAAGCAAGTGCAATTGTTGGGTGTACAACACAAAGTGCCTGCCAATGTCACACGCATTTACCAAAAAATGATTGGCCAGAAGCTACATTTCACAGAAATTCAAAACATGGCAACAGCAATGGAAGCCGCTTATCGAAATGATGGCTATATTTTGGTGCAAGTGATTTTGCCCCCTCAAGAAATCAGCCTGAGCAAAGGGGTGGTCCAATTACAAATCATTGAAGGTCAGATTGCGGAAGTGACTTTTGTAGGAGATAACCCAGAAGCTGCAAAAGCGCAGTTGCAACGCTATGCAGAGCAGATTGAATTGGAAGACCCTATTTCCTATCAAAGCATCGACCGTTTTTTGGTATTGGCCAATCAACTGCCTGGCATTGATGTGTCTGCCACCGTAGTGCCAAATAAAAATGTGGTGGGCGCTGCTGATTTGGTCGTGACGGTCACCCACACCAAAGCCTCTAGCTTTTTCAATTTTAATAATCGCGGAACCCAATACATCGGGCCCACCCAGGCCAGCGCAGGCGCTTCAATTTATAATATTTTTGGAGCGGATTCTTTGTCTGTCGCTGGGGCCACTGTGACAAGCCGCCCCAGTGAATTGGCGTATGAAAACGTTAGTTATGATCTCATCACAGACCCTTATGCCACAGAAATTAACCCTTCATTCACTGCCACCCAGACAATGCCGGGCGCAAGCTTGGGGGCTTTTGACATGTATGGCAACAGCACGAAGTACAATTTGAGTGTAAACCAACCTTTATTTGTTTCAACACCCCAGAAATGGACGCTTCAAACGGATTTTTATCACCAAAACAGCTATAACAATATTTTTAGCAACACACAATTGTACGATGACACCATTACCGCTTTGACTTTGGGCTTAAATTATCAAGGCATTTTCTTAAAAACCTATAACGACATCAGCCTGTCTTCGACCTTGGGCTTGCCTATTTTAGGGGCGCCCAACACTTTGAGCAACCCCTCTGTTGTGGGCGCTACCACAAAGTTTGTTCGCTTTAATTTGATGAGTACCAACATTCATTATTTGACTGATCGCACGAGTGTAGATCTGGGCACCCAATTTCAGGTCTCGCCCGACGATTTGATCTCAGGAGAGCAAATTGGTTATGGGGGATCCTTCTTTGGGCAGGCTTATACACCGAGTATTATTACTGGCGACAGTGGCCTGATGGGAACCCTCGCATTGCGCTATGACTTGCCTGCTCCAAAATGGATGAGCCTGATGCAGCCTGAAGTGTTTTTCGATGCGGGGACGGTCGCTTCAAACAATGTGGCTCCTGGCGTTGCAAGTGGCGCATCAGGAGAGTCTGCAGGCATTGCTTTAAATATGATTTTTGTGAACCATTTTCAAATAGGTTTGGTTCTGGCCAAACCTTTGAAGCTCACCCAAACGACAGGAGTACCCATGGGTTGGCAAAGCTTCTTTGATCTGACCGGAATGTTTTAACACATCGTTTACTTGACCCTCAGGTGCCGAGGCGGATATCATCCCCGCTCCATAAATAGAACAGACAAATGAGGAGATAGGCATGACGAAGATTAAAGTGGCGACCCCTTTGGTGGAACTGGATGGAGATGAAATGACGCGCGTCATTTGGGCGCAAATTAAGGAACATTTGATTCTCCCTTACCTCGATGTGGATTTGAAATATTATGATTTGGGCATCCAAAAACGAGACGAAACCAATGACCAAATCACTGTTGACGCAGCCCATGCCATTCAAAAATATGGAGTGGGAGTCAAATGTGCGACGATTACACCTGATGAGGCCCGGGTTAAAGAATTCAATTTGAAGCAGATGTGGAAGTCACCGAACGGGACCATCCGCAATATTTTGGATGGCACCATCTTTCGAGCACCCATTATTTGTAAAAATGTGCCACGGTATGTTCCAGGCTGGACCAAGCCTATTATCATTGGACGCCATGCTTTTGGCGATCAATACCGCGCCACTGATTTTGTGGTGAAAGAACCGGGCACCCTGACTTTAACCTTTACCCCCGCCAACGGCGGCGCGCCCATCCATCACGAAGTCTTTCAATTCAAAGGTGATGGGGTCGCCATGGCCATGTACAATGTGGATGAGTCGATCGAAGGCTTTGCCCGCGCGTGTTTGAACTATGGTTTAAGCTTGAAATTGCCGGTGTATCTCTCCACTAAAAACACGATTTTGAAAAAATATGACGGACGTTTCAAAGACATTTTTGCACAGATTTATGACACTGAATTCAAGGCCCAATTTGAAACCGCCGGCATTGCTTACGAACACCGTCTGATTGACGATTTGGTGGCCTCAGCCATCAAGTCTGATGGAGGGTTTGTCTGGGCCTGCAAAAACTATGATGGCGATGTGCAATCCGATGTCGTGGCTCAAGGCTTTGGCTCGCTCGGGCTGATGACCTCCATCTTGATCACGCCAGATGGCAAAACCATTGAAACTGAAGCGGCCCACGGCACGGTGACCCGTCATTATCGTGAATATCAAAAAGGCAATGCAACCTCGACCAATCCCATTGCCTCGATTTTTGCCTGGACCACTGGCTTACGATACCGCGGTCAATTTGACAAAACGCCAGAGGTCGTCGCCTTTGCAGATCGCCTGGAAAAAGCCACTGTCGGCGCGGTGGAGTCTGGGTTTATGACCAAAGATTTGGCCCTGTTGATTGGCAAAGATCAGTCGTGGCTGACGACAGAAGCGTTTATTAAAAAAATTGTTGAGGGCTTGTAAGCACCTATGAAATCAGCATTCATCATTGGCGCAGGCCTCATGGGCGGCTCGCTTGCTTTGGCGCTGAAGAGCAAAGCAGGCTTTGAGCGGATTTTGCTGATGGACACTGAACTTGATACGACCTCTTGGAAAGCTGCGGGCTTTAATGCAGGAACCTTTCAAGACCTGCCATCGGTTGATCTTTTGGTTCTGGCAACGCCAGTGCAAACCATGCCGTCGATTTTGGAAAAGGCCCTTTCTACACTTCGCCCACACACACTTATTATGGATTTAGCCAGCACCAAGTCGCAATTGATTGAAGCAGTGCGTCCGATTTTAGGTGCGCGCTTCTCTCGCTTTGTTCCAGCTCACCCTATTTGCGGAAAAGAAACTTCAGGTTTTGATGCAGCTGAGGCGGCCTTGTTTCACGAAAAATCTGTGATTTTAACCCCCCTTCCCCACGAAACCGACCCAGGTGCTGTGTCGCAGATTAAAAAACTCTGGCAAACTCTGGGCGCCCGCGTTTTTGAAATGACACCCAATGCGCATGATGCTGCCTATGGCAAGTTTAGCCATTTGCCGAATCTACTCTCGTTTGTGTTGAAGAAACAAGAGGCCATCCCACCCCAGTTGCCAGCGGATTTATTGCCCCCCAGCTTTGAGACCATGACGCGATTGGCTCATTCCTCACCCGTCATGTGGCGGGATATTTGCCTCACCAACCCCCGCTTTATTTTGGAGGCTCTGTCACAATTTGAAGGCGAGGTGCAACATTTGAAGCGCTTGATAAAAACAGGCGATGGAGCCACACTGCTTGACTGGTTTCACACTGCAGGAGATCCCCCCTCATGAAAAATCTGATCTGCTGTTTTGATGGAAACTATGCCTCCATTGCCGACACGCCCTTCTCGCCCCTAACCTTTTCCCTTCACTATGGCGTTGGGGTGTTTGAAGGCGTTCGCAGTTACCAGACAGCAAAAGGCACCCATATTTTTCGCCTGGAAGACCACACCAAACGCCTGTTTCGCGGAGCTGCTTTGCTGGGCTTATCCATCCCTTTTACTGAAACTGAATTAAATGAAATGCAAAGGGACGTGGTGGCTTTAAATAGCCTGGGCGATGCCTATATTCGCCCTCTCGTTTTTTTGGGAGCAGGCTCCATGAGCTTGGACATCCACCAAAATCAGGTGCATATTTTCGTAGGCGCCTGGCCCTGGACCAACTTGCATGCGGACAAGGAACATGGCATTCATTTAAAAACCGTCCCCTTGCGAAAATTGGCCACCAACAGCACCCATATTCAAGCCAAAGCCATCGGTCATTATCTCAATTCGGGCATCGCCCTTCACCAAGCCAAAACCTTGGGTGGTGACGAGGCCCTCCTCCTCGACCAAGCAGGCTTTGTCTGTGAGGGCAGCGGACAAAACCTCTTTTTCGTTAAAGACCATATTCTCCACACACCCACCACAGACACCGCCTTGGAAGGCATTACCCGCGACACGGTCATACAATTGGCCCATCACCATCACATCGAAGTCAAAATCGGTCATTATTCTTTAGAGGAACTAAAATGCGCCGATGAGATTTTTTTAACTGGCACCGCCACTGAAATCGCCAAAGTTTCCCAACTCGACAACCAAAAAATCGGCCTGGGTGTGAGTCCAATCACCACTCTCCTCCAAGCGGCATTTCATCAAGTGTGTCGCACGATTTGACATTTAAAAAAAATTCATTACAATGACGCCCTTCTCATGCGGGAATAGCTCAGTTGGTAGAGCGCAACCTTGCCAAGGTTGAGGTCGCGAGTTCGAGCCTCGTTTCCCGCTCCATTTCAAAGCCCCTCTCCCTTTGAAAATTGCAAGAGTATATAGATTTATATATTTCAGAAAGTTCTGACTGGAATACTCATCTTAATCAAACGCTGAATATCACGCAGCAATGACTGTTCTTCTGGCGTTACAAGAGAACACGCCTCGCCACTGCGCCCTGCTCTTCCCGTTCGACCAATGCGATGAACATAATCTTCAGGGACATTCGGTAAATCAAAGTTGACGACGTGAGGCAATTCAGCGATGTCCAAACCTCGGGCGGCAATATCGGTTGCGACCAAAACGGTAATTAAATTTTGTTTAAAATTGGCCAGCGCTTTGGTGCGCGCTGCTTGGCTTTTGTTGCCATGAATGGCCAAAGCACTGATGCCAGCTTTCAAAAGCTGTTCGACAATTTTATTGGCACCGTGTTTGGTGCGTGAAAATACCAGTACTTGTGTCCAGGACTGTTCGCGAATAAGGCGAGAGAGCAAAATGATTTTTGCGGCTTTATCCGCCACGGGATAAACCACCTGTTTAATATTTTCAGCCGTTGTTTGCTTGGGGCTCACATCAATCTCAATGGGATTGTGCAGCATGCCTTTCGTCAAGAGACGAATTTCAGGGGAAAAAGTGGCAGAAAACAGCAAAGTCTGCCGCTTCTGGGGCAGCAATTTCATTATTTTTTTAATATCGTGAATAAAACCCATATCGAGCATGCGATCGGCTTCATCCAATACCAGGATTTCCACCTGATTCAATTTCACTGCATTTTGATTGACGAGGTCCAAAAGACGCCCAGGCGTTGCGACCAAGACATCGGCTCCACCTCGCATTCGCATCATTTGTGGGTTGATTTTGACACCCCCGAAG
>CAYGFJ010000032.1:2567-3579 GCA_964349115.1 uncultured Francisellaceae bacterium | reverse complement strand
CTCTCATGCACTTGCGCCGCGAGTTCCCGCGTGGGGGTGATCACCAACACTCGAACCGAGTTGGGCCGGAGCGCCGAAGGAGAGCTCACCAGTTTTTGTAAAATCGGAATAAAAAAGGCACCGGTTTTGCCAGTGCCCGTTTGCGCTGCAGCCATCACATCGCGACCGGTTAAGACCGCGGGAATAGCTTGCAGCTGAATCGGTGAAGCTTCACTATACCCCTTGTCATTCAAGGCCCGTACAATGGGCTCAATCACGCCAAGGGTTTTAAAAGTCATAGTGTCTTCATATTCAAAAAAATTAGTCTGTTACAACCACATCAATTGCATTTAAGCCCTTGGGTGAAGATTCAGTGTTGAATTCCACTTTGCTGCCTTCTCTCAATTGGCCACTTTTGATGCCGTTCTTGTGAACGAACACATCTTTGCTGCCATCATCGGGGGTAATAAAACCAAACGCTTTGTCATTATTAAAAAACTTTACGGTACCTGTAGCCATTGTATTATCTCACTTGTGTTAAATTTATAGTATGGAAGCCGCTCGAACCATTCGAACGCCAGCCCGGGACTTTAACACACTTAAGACCTGAACACCTAGCGATATTAATTCATGACCAGGATTTGACTCCATGATTTTTATTCCATGACGCGGTATCGATTATTCTACATCTTCCAAACTCAACATCCCAGAGTTGTAATCATAGGCAAAAATTTCAGCATACCGCGCCCAGTCGATCACAGTCTCCAGAATACGTTTGGCTTCATCATGTGTAAATGAAAGCGCCAACTCATTTTCAAATTCGGTTTCGAGGACTTTCTGACTGGGACTGCTTCTTAGGGTATTGTAAATATGTTTCGCCAAGGGAATATGCGCCAAAAGCAATTTTGCGAAAAGGATTTTTTTATCGATAATATCTGCTTCCAACAAGGCCTTTCCTTTGCCTGTCATGACAATGTCGCCTTCTGAAACTTTAGCCAAACTCTCCTTTAAACGCCTAGATTCTCCTGCAAAT
>CAYGFJ010000032.1:0-2557 GCA_964349115.1 uncultured Francisellaceae bacterium | reverse complement strand
AGGACAAGGCATCCAAAACGGGGAAGAGATCATCAATATTGAGACGGACCTCATTGGCTAAATCAGGCAAATCAATGGCCCCTTTTTGCTGCAGCTCATCCACCGCTTCCAAGAGACCAATCAATTCGGCAACGCCCACGTCAGGAATGCGATGATCGATGCCAATGGTCTCAGCAAAACGCACTTTCACACGTTGAGATTCGAGACGCGTGCTGGTCATCACAGTATAGACATCATCAATCAAATTCAAAACCGCTTGATCTGGACCATTGCGAGGACGGGGCAAATTGACTTGCAACTCCCCCTTGATAGAGCCAGGATTGCTTCCAAAAACAATAATTCGATCGGCGATCAAAACAGCCTCTTCAATATTATGAGTGACAAAGAGAATGGCCTTCATTTTGTTGTCCGTGCTTTGCCACAGCTCCATTAAATCATTGCGTAAACTCTCTGCAGTCAAGACATCGAGCGCTGAGAACGGTTCATCCATCAATAATAAAGCAGGTTCTGTCACAAGCGCCCGTGCAAATCCAACACGTTGACGCATCCCACCTGACAATTCTTTGGGATAGGCCCCTTCAAATCCATCCATCCCAATTTTGTCAATGGCTTTCAGAGCCCGTTCACGGCGTTCTTTCGCCGGAATCTGGCGCGCTTCTAGGCCCAATTCCACATTTTCAAGAACCGTCAGCCAAGGCATCAGCGCGAAGGTTTGGAAGACCATCGCAATTCCCTCCACAGGAGAGAGCACTTTTTTTCCTTGATATAAGACTTCGCCCCGACTAGGAGGCATCAAGCCCGCAATAATCCGTAGAAGCGTTGATTTTCCAGAGCCAGACTGCCCCAAGAGTGCAACAATCTCCCCCTCTTGTAAGTTAAGATTAACCCCATCAATCACCAACAAATCATCTTGTTTTTTTGCCTTTTTAAATGAATGCTGGATATCACGAACTTCAACAATCAGATTAGGCATGGGGAGCCTTTTTCAATGTTGAAAAAACACCGGAAAACTGCATCCCAAAGAGGTCTGTAAACGCAGATTGATGACAAATGCCTTGTAAATTGGCCACCAAGACAGTGCTCTCAGGAGCAATGAATTCTGATAATTTTTGCAGGCAACCGCCACAGGGGAAAACACCCTCTTCGGTATCAGCCACCACCAGTGTTGCCACAATGCGCTGACCGCCATTCACAACCATGTTGCCAATGGCCGTGGGTTCGGCACACTGACCTTGTGGGTAGGAGGCATTTTCCACATTACAGCCTGCATAATAGTGGCCATCATCAGCAAAAATACAAACCCCTACTTTAAAATTGGAATAGGGAGCGTAGGCGTGAAAACGGGCAGCGACTGCCAATTCAAACATTTTATCGGGATCATATTTCATTGATTGTGACTCCATAACTTTCTGGTAAAAAATAGGCATTTAAGAAACTGACAACAAAACCCAGGCACAAGATAGACAGACCTAAACGATAATCATGCAAGGTATAGACCCCGCTGTTGCTGCCGTGCAAATCCATCAAATAACCGCTGAAAGGCTGCAAGAGAATGGGCAAGCCCATGATCATCACCGAGATAAAGCCCAAAGCCGATCCGGAAAGGGCGCGCGGGTTTAACTCCTGCGTGACGGGGTAGCCAATAATTTGCGCCGCCGTGGAAAAGCCTAAAAGAAAGAAAAGCAACAGATAGCTGAAATAGTCACAACGCGGCCCAAATAAGATAAAGCAAAACAGAATCAAAGACACCAGGGCAGCCAACATCATGGGGCGACGTCTTTCTTTGAGATAGTCAGATAAACTGCCCAGCATTGTCGAACCCGCAATCGTGCCAATAAAAATCATCATACTGATCATTGAGGCCTGGAGGGAGCTGAAACCATAACCCTGAGTCATAAATTGTGCCCCAAAAAGACCCGCCACAATCATGATAGGCAGGTTCATGGTTGCTGTATAAAAGCCTGCATTCCAATTGTGACGATTTTTGCAAAGGGTTTTAAAATTCTTCCACAAAGGGATACGACTCTGCCCCAAGCCAATGCGACTAAAGGCCTGGGAAGCAGGGGCGTCGCGCACCACACAAAAAATCAAAATAAACAAGACCCCCCCCAAAACAGCCACGTCCCTCAAGGCAAAACGCCAGCCCACTTCGCCAATCAACCAGGTTAAAGGCGCTTGTGATACCGCACCACCCAACATTCCAATGGTGATCGCAATCCCACTCACCTGCCCCATTTTTTCAGCGGGAAACCACTGGGTGGCCAAACGCAAAATGCTGAGCAAACAAAAAGCTGCTGCACTGCCTGCCAAAAACCGAGCCCCCACCAAAAGCCATGAGCTACTGGCCAAGGAAATCATGAGGGTGCCAATGATGCATAACAGCATGCCAAACAAAATCATTTTGCGGGAAGAATAGCGATCCAAAATCACCCCAATGGGATAAAGCAAAATCGAGTCTGATAAAAAATAAAAGGCAGAAACGAGCGCAATTTGCAGCGCACTTAAGGCAAAAGTGGCCTCAAAACTCTGCGACAGGGAATTGAACATGTTCATCTGA
>CAYGFJ010000031.1:0-10395 GCA_964349115.1 uncultured Francisellaceae bacterium | reverse complement strand
CTCTTCCTCTTTGCAATACAAAGACACCATGGAAGCCACCTTGGACAAACGCAACCGGATTGACCTTTTAGACTTGAAAGACCAACGCGAAGGGGAAGGCCACATCTTTTTCAAATCGAACATCGTTCGCTCTTCTTTCTTTTATGCGAACCCTGCAAAAGTCGTGAAAATCAAACTTAATCAATTTTTAAAAGTGAAAGGGCCTTCGGATAAAAGCGTCAATTTGGTGCGGTCTCTTAACAATATCGCCATACAGCCTCATGCATTTAAAGACGTGAAGTTGGAAGGTGCTCTTCATGATTTGTCCACAATCATGAAAAATGAAGTCTATGGCAAAGACCAAGCCCGTTTGACCACCGCCATTTTAGCTTATATTGAAGGTCGAAAAGAAGATGAGGCCGTGAGTTTTGGCGACCAAAGCACCAATCCTGCCATTTTCATGTACATCAAAGTGGAAGAGCGTCTCGGAAGCAAATTCTTTGACATCGAAACCTCGACCCTCCTTCCCAGCATCTTGACCAAAGAAAAACTCTACGAAGTGGTCAAGCGCTTAAACATTTTGCTGGGCAAAAGCGAAAGCCTCGCGAAAGAAGAATCTATGAGTATTATCAATGAAATCGAACGCCAAACTAGTTATGCTGGTTGCTTGCCAAAGCGCGTTGATGATCTCATCGAGAAGTTTAAGAAATTTCAATAATTGAAGCTTCGATTTTATTGAATACTATCATGTAAAACACTAATCGCAGCCTCAATCTCCTCATGCGTCGTCATCCGTCCAAATGAAAAACGAAAGCTGCTGTCAGCTTGGAGGCGAGTTAAGCCAATGGCTTTTAAAACATGGGAAGGCTCAGTGTCCGCAGACACACAGGCTGCTGTTTGGGAAATGGCAAGTTGAGCTGCAATTCGGGTGAGAAGGAGTTCGCTATCCACACCATCAAAGCGCAAGTTTAAAATATGCGGGACGGAAACACTAAGATCTGTATTCGCATGTACGCCAGGTTCTGTTTTAAGGGTATTCCAGAATTGATCGCGGAGTTTCGCGGTTTTTTGTATGCTGAGCAGAAGAGAATGACAAGCAAATTTTGCTGCTTCTGCAAAGGCAGCAATCAAACCAGGCGCTTCTGTTCCTGCACGCAGATGGTGTTGCTGACCACCGCCATAAATCAGTGGAATCAAATGAACACGTGGTTTTGATCGAATCACCAAGGCACCAGCGCCTTTAGGGCCATACACTTTATGGGCAGACAGTGACAATAAGTCGATCTGCAGTGCTTCAAAGTCAATGGGGACCTTCCCCAGCGCCTGGGCCCCATCCACATGAAAAAGGCTGCCATTTTTTTTGATGAGTCGCCCCAACTCGGCAATAGCTTGCATGGTGCCAAGCTCATTGTTGACCATCATGACCGACACCAGAGTGGTGTCAGGGCGCAGTGCTTTTTCCAGTGTTTCAGGTTCAAGCAAGCCTTGCTTATTAACAGGCAAAACAGTGATGTCAAAGCCTTCTTTTTCAAGATGCCAAAAGACATCCAACACGGCCTTGTGCTCTGCTGCATTCGTGATTAAATGTTTGCCACGGGACGCATAAAATCGCGCCGCCCCTGCAATCGCCAAATTATTTGCTTCCGTTGCCCCAGAAGTCCAGACAATCTCAGTGGGTTTGGCATGAATCAAAGATGCCAATAATGCTGCAGATTCCTCAATAATGGCTGCTGCTTCCAGCCCATAAAAATGCTGAGAATGCGGATTGCCAAACGCCGCTTTTGGGCCCAAACAGTGAAACAGCGCCTTCAGTGCTGGTGTACACATAGGCGTGGTGGAAGCGTAATCGAGGTAGATGGGTTTTTTCATTTTTGGGCAGGATTGAGGCGAGCATCGAGGGCGGAGCGTTCATCAAACACAAAGCAATCGCCTTCGTAAAAGGCGTTGCCGCATTCTTCGAAGTATTTCAAAATGCCGCCTTCCAGTTGATACACTTCCTTAAAGCCTGCTTGGAGGGCAAGTGGGGCGGCTTTTTCACAGCGGATGCCGCCAGTGCAGTAGACAACAACGGGTTTCTGTTTAAGCTCTTCAGGCAGGGTCGCAATTTTTTGAGAAAATTCGTTAAATTCATGAAGATGAATGTCCAGGGCATTTTGAAATTTTCCAGCCTCCAATTCATAATCATTGCGGGTGTCAATGATGACAAAGTCTTTGCCTGTTTCGTACCAGGCTTTGAGTGCTCTGGGGCTGATGGAAGGCGCTGGCGTCAGAGCGGGGTTGACCTCTCCACGCAATAAAACAGATTTTATCTTAACCAACATGCGGCGGAAAGGAATGTCTGTTGATTCACTCCATTTGAATGCGAGGTCAGAGAATTCAGGATGGGTCTGCACAGTCGCAATCCAAGACAATAGTGCGTCTTTGGCGCCGGCCAACATGATGTTAATGCCCTCAGGGCTGACGACGACCGTTCCCTTTAATGCATGGGCATCGCAGGCTTCGCGAAAAAACGCCTGCCAATTTTCGAGGTTTTGCAAGGCCACAAAGCGATAGCCCGAAATGTTGCTGAACATATGTATAGACCCCCCCTATTACAGCCCTCGCAAGCCTTTCATGGCGATTTTCATCAAGCGTTGCTTCATGCTTTTACGAGATTGATATTCTAATTTGAAGAGCGGACGACCTTGCACAAAGGCATCCAAAAGGTAAGCATCGCTGGTTTGCAGGGCATCGACCAATTTAAGACGGAAAGCTTCTTCAGCCAGCCAATGGTCACCGGTGGCGATTTCGTTGATGTCAACTTGAGGGCGCTGACGGTGGATAAAGTCTTTGAATTGGACATGAATGCCTTCCAGTTGCTCCTTCAGTTTTTCACGACCCGCTTCAGTGTTTTCGCCAAAAAGCGTCAAAGTGCGCTTGTAATTGCCGGCCGTCACTTGTTCAAAGTCGACGCCTTTTTCTTTCAACAGACGATTGAAGTTGGGGATTTGGGCAATGACACCGACGGAACCGATAATGGCAAAAGGCGCTGCCAGCAATTGGTCTGCAACCACAGCCATGAGGTAACCACCACTTGCAGCCACTTTATCGACGGCAACGGTGAGTTTGATGCCATGGTCTTTTAGACGAAGCAATTGCGATGCGGCATAGCCATAGCCATGGACAACCCCTCCGCCGCTTTCAAGATTCAGCAAGACTTCATCGCCTTTGTCGGCAATTTGGATTAAAGCCGTTACTTCTTCGGCCAGTTTTTCACTGTCAGTGGCGGCGATGTCTCCATCGAATTTGAGGACAAACAGCCGAGGTAGCTTTTCATGTTTTTTTTCTTTTTGAAGTTTTTTCCAGGCCTTAATTTTTTGCTTGGCCGCTTTTTTGTCTAAGGTGCCCTGCCAGAGATCTTGCATTTGTTGTTCTAAATTGCTTGAAAGGTCTTTGAGAGTCAACAGGCCTTCTTTCACACGCTGTTTGGCTTTGGCAATGACGCCACCCACAAACAAAAAGAAAATAGCAGCCAATAAAAAAAAGCTTAAAACCTTCAATGTAAACAGGCCCCAGAGTGATAAAAAGGTCATTTGTGTTTTCTCCCAGCGGGTTTGAATTGAACCAGACAGCGAGGCAGCATTTTTTGCATGATGCCATCCCGATCGATAAAATAATGTTTGCCCGCAGCCAAGATATGAAGGCCCAAGAAGCACAAAATCACAATGGCGAGTGTGCTGTGAATTTTCCAACACCATCCTGCCAAGGTAAGATTGTGAGCAACAAACGGGGCAGGCAAATACAGTGAAGCAATATGAGGAGGTTTGCCATAAGCACTGGCCATGATCCATCCTGACAAAGGCATGGCAATGAGACCGATACACAAGAGCCATTGCACCCCATGCGCCATGCGCGCTTGCCATTTTGGCAGCACGGGCGGCAGGCGGGGAGTGGGATTGCAAAGCGCCCAAATGACTCGGAAAACCATCAATGTCAAAACAGCCAATCCCAACATTTTATGAGGGATGTCAATCACTGAAAAGTAGCCGGACAGGAGCATTAAAACCACCAACAAAAAAATCAGCCAGTGCATCCATTTTGCAACACTGCCATAGCTGCCTTTTGTATTACGCATCATAATCTTTAATCTCACAGATGACTTGTAGTTGATTGCTATGAGCAAATTCTTCCACTTCAGCGTAAATGGCTGGATACTGATCTTTGAGTTCAATCGCCACCCGTAAAGCTTTGGTGCTCGCTACCATGATCGGCATCAACATGGGTGAATAATGAATGCGGCGGCCTTTTAATTCAGACAAAGAACCCGCCAAACGCTCAGCCCAATCACTGGGCTGGAAACGCTCATCATCTAATGTTCTCCCTACAATAATGAAGTCACCCTTACACAAACTTGTCATACAACCCAGCTTAAATTGATTTGCGCGCGATTATACTGCATAATACCTGGCTCTCAAACATAAGGCTTACGCATATGACGGACTCTGACGCTCATCCACAGATTATTCGTAAACGAGGCATCTATCTTCTCCCCAATCTCTTTACCACCGGCAGTTTATTTGCAGGGTTCTACGCCATTATTGCAGGCATGAATCAAGACTTTATGACGGCGGCCATCGCTATTTTTATCGCACTTGTTTGTGATGGATTGGATGGTCGTGTGGCCCGCTTGATCAATGCTCAAAGCGCTTTTGGTGCGCAATATGACTCTCTCGCTGACATGCTGTCTTTTGGTGTTGCACCAGCACTTTTGGCTTACAACTGGAATGTGCTCTACTTGTCTCCCGTCGGTTGGTCCAAATTGGCTTGGCTCTCAGCCTTCATTTTTGCCGCTTGCGTGGCATTGCGTCTTGCACGTTTCAATGTGCAATTGGATGCGCCATCCGATCCTAAAAAAGCAAAGCGTTATTTTTATGGTTTGCCCTGCCCTGCTGCGGGTGCATTCATCGCCAGCCTCATTTGGGTCTGCAATTTGCACGGCTATCAAGGCCTGGGCGTCAGTATTTTCTTAGTCATTATGATTTTGCTCAATTCCTATTTCATGGTCAGCAACATCCATTTTCGGAGTTTCAAAGACATTGATTTGAAGCAAAACATCCGCTTCACCTATTTGGTTGTCTTTATTTTTATTCTGACAGGCATTGTCTGGCGACCTGCTGAAATGCTTTGCTTTATTTTCTTTTTGTTTGTTTTTTCAGGCCCGGTCGGCACGGTGGTCTTGTTTTTAAGAAAAAAGAAGCATGCAACAACTTAACCCAGAGGACTTGCCGATTCTTAAAGAATTAGGCCTTCCTGTTTTTACACTGCGCGAAGCTGCGCCTACAGTGGAGACGTCTTCCCATCATGACTTTGTCGTGGTGGTGGAAGAAACAGAAGCTGACTTTACCCCCGCTCATCAAGATCAGCTGCACAAAATCATGATGTATTTGGGACGTGCGTCGGGGCAATATTTACTGTGTCATTCCTGCGAGGGCGGGAATCCAGGCGGAAATAGAAGCATCAACGCCTTGTTATCCTTTGGCACCATGCCTGCAGAATGGGACGCAAAAACAAAAATCGAAACCCACTCCTTGTCCGCCATGCTCCAAAATCCCGCATGCAAACGTCAGGTTTTAAATGATCTCCAGCCCTTCAAATCTTGATGTGATGGCGGCCATTTTGGCGGACCATCCAGCATTGCACTGGACGCCTGCGATGCTGGAAAAATCCCTTCAGTCCCCTTCAGTGAGCGCCTTCAGCTCTTTATTTTCCTTCGCATTATTCCAAGCTGTTGCCGATGAAGCTGAGCTCCTCTTGATCGCCACTGTTAAGAATCAGCAGGGTCAAGGCCATGCCAGTGCTTTGTTAAAAGACGCATTGACCCAATTGTCCGCTCAAGGTATTCGCTCTGTTTTCCTTGAGGCCCGTTCCAGCAACACAGCCGCCCAGCAGCTTTATAAAAAACTGGGCTTTGTCCAGGCTGGCCGACGCCGTGATTATTATCAAAACCCCAGAGAGGATGCATTACTGTATTTGCGTAAGCTTCTTCTCTAAATGCTAACGCCCAATCAGCAGATGGTCAGGGCGGCGATGAGCAAATAAACCCACTTCAACCAAACCAGTCAGGCATTGGAGCTGATGTTCGAAATCGGGCAGCTGGGCATGGTCAGGGTAAGCAACGTGGAGCAGGTCTAAGATCAAGTTGCCGGAATCAGTGGTGACGCCTTCACGTAATAGGGGCTGGGCTTTTGTGATTTTGACGAGTTCACGGGCGACGTAGCTTCGGGCCATAGGCAAGACTTCAATGGGGAGGGGGAAGCGGCCCAGCTTTTCGACGCATTTGCTTTGGTCTACGATGCAGACGAAATTTTTGGCATTAACAGCCAAAAGTTTTTCGAAAGTCAGGGCAGCGCCTCCGCCTTTGATCAGGTTTTTGAAGGGGTCGACTTCATCAGCGCCATCGACATAGACGTCCAGGCCCATGACAGAATTGAGCTCAACGACATGGAAGTTGAGGGCTTTTAAACGGCGGGTGGTGTCATGAGAACTGGAGACACAAGCCTCAATTTTACCTTTGATTTTGGGCAGAAGCTCAATAAAGAAATTGGTGGTGGAGCCGGTGCCCACACCGAGGAGACAGCCGGGTTCAATCAATTCTAAAGCTTGGTGGGCGGCGTTTTGTTTGGCTTGATTTTGTGTATTCATATTTTAGCTCCTGCAAAGTTCTCGTGCGGCAAAAGTATTCTCCAGCAACCCAGCAATGGTCATTGGCCCGACACCACCAGGAACAGGGGTGATCCAAGCCACGTGTTCCGCCACTTCATCAAATAAAACATCGCCCACCACTTTTCCGCTTTCCAGACGATGAATGCCGACATCCACGACAATGGCGCCGGGTTTGACATGGTCTTTGGTGATGAGGCCATGGTTGCCGGTGGCGGAAATCAGTACATCAGCCTGTTTTGTCATCGCCATTAAATTCTGGGTTTTGCTGTGACAAATACTGACAGTGCAACGGCGATTTAATAAAGACAAAGCCGTCGGTCGGCCTACAATGTTGGAGGCCCCCACAATCACAGCATGCAGGCCTTCCAGTTTGCGAACGTAGTGCTCCAACAACTCCATGATTCCACGCGGGGTGGCAGGGGTTAAACGGGGGGTGTTCACAGCCAAAAGCCCAATGTTTTCAGGATGAAATCCATCGACATCTTTTAAAGGATCAATGGCAAGTAAAATGAGCTTGTTGTTAATATGAAAAGGCAAGGGCAATTGCACCAAAATGCCATCCACTGCAGGGTCTTCACTCAAGGTTTTAATCTGGCCTAACAATTCTGCTTCTGAAATATTTTCGTTGTAGGACAGCAGGGTTGAGAGGACGCCCACTTCTTCACAGGCTTTGATTTTATGGCCCACATAAATCTGCGAAGGCACATTCTGTCCCACCAAAACCACCACCAAGTGAGGGGGCGCTTCTCCCTTTTCACGCAGGCGCTCCACTTTTAATTTTAGGCGCAGACGAATACTTTGTGCGAGGGCTTTTCCATCAAGGATGTGCGCAGTCATGCATTGTCTCCGGCCACCATCATGTTCTCAATTAAGAGAGATCCCGTTTGAATACGATGACGGGTTTCGACATCATTGCCAACGCCGATGATCTGTTTCAGCATGTCTTTTAAATTGCCAGCGATCGTGATTTCCGAGACGGGGTATTGAATCACGCCGTTTTCCACCCAAAAGCCAGAGGCGCCACGGGAATAATCGCCCGTCAGCAGATTGAGGCCCTGGCCAATTAATTCAGTGACTAGAAGCCCTGTTCCCATGATATGGAGTAAATCCGTCAAGGAATGGGGGTCTTGGCTTTGCACAAAGACAT
The DNA here is from genome assembly GCA_964349115.1 of uncultured Francisellaceae bacterium. Lineage (GTDB taxonomy): Bacteria > Pseudomonadota > Gammaproteobacteria > Francisellales > CACEW01 > JAJZUD01. The sequence continues at coordinate 2,567 of CAYGFJ010000031.1, read as the reverse complement.
TGCGAACGCCACCCCCATGACCCGTGGTTTTTGTCTTCAGTTGTCGTGCTGAATAAGTGCTTAAGAGATAGGTTTTGACACGTCCATTTTCCACCAAAAATTGAGGATAAATCGCAACGCCATCCCCGTCAAAGGGTGCGCTGCCGAGGCCACGCTGTATAAAAGGATCTTCATAAAGACTGAGGGTGTCTGGAAATATGAGCGTGTCCAACGAATCTAAAAAACAGGTGGTTTTGCGATAAAGGTTGCCCCCTGAAATACCTTTAAAAAATGAGCCAATGAGGCTACCCGCCAAAGATGCTTCAAATAAAACAGGCACTTTTTGTGTTTTAATTTTTCGTGGGTTTAAACGACCAATGGTGCGTTTTGCCGCATCAAAAGCCAGGGTTTCATTCGACCATAAATCTTCAAGACGACGGGCCGTGGTAAAAGAATAATCCCGCTCTTTGTGACCCTGCTCCTCTGCAATCATGCTCAAAGAGACATCATGAGAGCTCGCAAGACTGGCAGACATAAAACCCAGGCTGTTGCCATAAAAACCAAAACAAGAATAGGTGTTAAATTGAGCCCCTTCAGAATTGACAATGCGTGGATCAAAATCAAAAGCAATGCGTTCACACGCCTTCACTTTTTCAATGGCCCAGTCGATATCGTGGGGGTAAGGGTGATACAAGTCCAAATCTAGTTGCTCGGTCGCCAAAGACTCTTTGTCAGGGAGGCCCGCGCAGGGGTCCTCAATTGTAAATTCTGCAATGTGACAGGCTGCACTCAGGGCTTCATCCAAGCTTTGATTGCTTAAGTCTGAGGTATCTGCTGAGCCTTTTTTTTGTCCAAAATAGACGGTGATGTCCATACCTTGGTCTTCGTTGTGTTCAATGGTTTCGAGTTCATGATTGCGAACACTGACGCTGAACCCTTCGCCACTGGTCAACATCACTTCTGCATCCGAGGCCCCTTTGGCCTTTGCCTTTTTGAGGATGCGCTCGACTTTCTCACGAAAAAAGGCTTCTTGATCCACTATGTTCTGAACCGTTTCATTTCTTGTAAGGCGGTGTGAAGCGCTCCTTCAACCCGCTTTAAGTCGTCGCCCAGGCGGCGAATGTCTTCTTGAACGTAGAGCAAACTGACTTCAGCCGTATTCATTTCGCGTTCGATCTTGTGGATGTCATCCAGTGATTTTCCTTTGGTTTCAAAACCTAAAATAGCCGTTAAAATAAAGCCCACCAAACACACAGCTCCCATCAATACCATGGTGACGGGCAAGCCAATTTCTGCTTTTAAAACGGGGAGGAGAAAGATGCCAACCGCTGCGCCCACTTTTCCTGAAGCCGATGCAAAGCCATGACCTGTCGCCCGTAAATGGGTGGGAAAGAGTTCTGCCGGCAAAAGATAAGTGGTGGGATTGGGCCCAATATTGGTCATGACATAAAACAGGATAAAGCCGATAAAGATCAACGCCATTTGCGCATTGTGCCCTGGAAACAAGCTGGAGGAGGCCAGAATAAACATGCCGATCGCCATCCCAAAAAAGCCCCAGGTTTGCAGTTTGGTCCGCCCAATGCGGTCGACCAGCAAAACACAGATGAAAATGCCCAGTATCAAAAAGATTTCAATGAAAGCCGCGCCATAAGTTGCTGCAACATCTTGGGCAATAAAGTCATTGGAATGTGTAAACGCCATGGTTGCCAAAATAATGGGGGTGAAAAACCCGATGCCATAAAACGCCACATCCATCAAAAACCAAGAGGATGCTGTGAGGATGGTCCGCGCCAAATAACGCTGAGAAAAGAGGTCGGTGAATTTGGATTTTGAAGAGACTTTCATGGCATCAATATTGATTTTTTTGCCCGTCATTTGGGAGGCAACCGCCGCCGCTTCTTCATTGCGACCCTGATTGATCAACCAACGTGGGCTTTCAGGCAGGGTCAGGCGGAACAGCAAAATGATGACAGCGGGAATCACAGCAAAGCCCAAAATCCATCGCCAAGCACTGACATCGGGATAGAGTTTCAAAATGACAACGCCAACGACTGCCCCCGCCAGCATCCCCAAGGCTTGGAAGCCAAAGCCTCCCACCAGCATGCGGCCACGCAAACGCGTGGGCATGTTCTCAGTGATGTAAGTGGATGAAACGGGATAATCTGCGCCAATGCCAATCCCCAGCAAAAAGCGAAACACAATCAAGGAAGTTACGCTCCATGCTACTGCCGACAAGCCTGCAAACACTACAAAAAATAAGAGGTCAATCAACAAAATGGTCTTGCGCCCCAGTCGATCGGTAAAGCGCCCAAACACCGTCGCCCCCAGCACGCAGCCCAAAGGCGCCGAAGCCCCAATCAGCCCCAACATCGATGGGCTGGTTTTAAATTGAATTTCGAGTAAAGGCAAGGCCACCGCAATAATAAACAGGTCAAACCCATCCAAGAAAATACCCATCGCTGACAAAAACCACACTTTCCAGTGCAATCGCGTCAGTCGAGAAATATCCATTTCACGGGTCGCATGCGTACTCATAGACAGAGATCTCCTTCGAGAAAAAATGCCCGCTCAATATACCCGAATCTCTT